>JACRAP010000008.1 GCA_016213365.1 Candidatus Berkelbacteria bacterium | reverse complement strand
TGGTCGAATCTTAGAAGCGGCGATCGGCGACAGACAGTTAATTAGAGGCATGGCTTACGTAATAAAATCCGAAGCGCCTAAAGAGCAAGGTTTTTTCGACGCACTTGAAAAAGCTGGCCTTGAAATACGTTCAAAGGATATTCATGTTTTCCAAGACGGCCAAAAGAAAGGGGACTGGGACGTTGGCATCGCTGTTGACGCGATAAAAATTGCCGATCGGCTCGATGTAATTGTACTGGCAACCGGAGATGGCGACTTTCTACCGCTGGTAAATTATTTGCGTGAAAATAAAGGTTGTAAAGTAGAGGGCATTTCGTTTGGCAGAAGTTCGTCGGCAAAACTACTGGAAACGCTCGATCAACACATCGACATCGACGCAAAAATAAATCACTTTTTATTTAAATCCAAAAACAGGCGCGACGAAAATGTTAAAAGTTAAAAACCTAACAGTTGAATACTCCTCAGAAAAAAATTTAAACGACATTAACTTAACGGTCGATAACTCCAGTGTTGTGGCAGTACTTGGCGAAAACCAGTCCGGCAAATCGCTACTACTAAAAACTATCGCCAACTGCGACAGCGAACACGGCGGGCAGGTTGTAATTAATCACTTTAAAGCAGAAACAGAGCCAGATAAGGCGAAGCTGATAATGAGCTATTCACCCGAAATTCCCGATATACCCAAACAGCTAACTGGGTTTGAGTATTTAGAGTTGGTCGCAAATATCTACGACTTAAACTCAACTGATCGAATTAGCGCGATCAATAATTTAGCCGATATTTTAGATATTAAAGATAAGTTGCAAACAACAATCGAGTATTTAAGTTTTGCCACGCGAAAAAAAATCTCTGTAATTGCCGCTTTTCTAGCCGATCGGCCAGTGGTATTACTAGATAACCCGACGCTATTTCAAGATTATTTCAGCCAGCAAGCGATTAAACAGTTAATAATTAATCGAAAAGAGTCGTGCTCGATTTTAGTTGCAACTAACGATTTAATTTTTGCCGAAGATATCGCTGATAAATTTGTTTTTATCAAAAACGGCGAAATTTTTGCCGCAGGTACAATAGATGAGCTGTCGCATCAAGCCCAAACTAAAAAATCGATCGAACAAATTTATAAACAAATTCTTGGATAATGTTTTTAACTATTGCTAAAAATAACGTCGCCGCGTTTTTTAATAACATTAACCCTAAAAAAGCGATCGCTTTAATTTTAGCTGGTTTATTTTATATCTTTAGCGCCCTAATATTTTATTTTCTTGCCTTAACTTCAAATAACGACGTGTCGTTGATTTCTTTATTTTTTGGCTTTCATTTACTAATCGGGATTTGGTTTGGCTTTTATTATTTTAAAACCAAGAAACCCGAATCGCTTTGGCAGATCAGCGCCCATACCTGGAATTGGTTGAATGTTATTCGATTAATTATATTGTCGTTAGGTTTTGCTTTAGCCGGCGCCGTTACTTATTACACCGCAAGTATAAGTCTTGATGGAAATTTTTGGACTTATTCGTTAAATGTATTAAACGCCGGTCTTTTTATAGTTTTTAGCGCTCTCATCGGCAATTTTTTCGCCTTATTAATACGCAAACTTACCACCCAACCGATAATAAGATTGGTTTCAGTAATTTTTGTTGTGGCAATTAGCGCAACTTATATTGAGAGTGTTGTTACGGTATTAAAGCAATTTGAAACCGCTTTTTATTCAGCAGATTTAGCGTATAAGTTTAGCCAGCTTCAATTTTTACTTGGCATTAATTTGGTTGTATTGCTACTAACTGAGTTACTAATTTTAACCGGTTTTAATTCTGAAACCGAATACGAATATAATCAAACCCCAAAACACGCCGATATCTTTTGGAAATCTAGTAACGCATTACTAAACGGCTGGGCTTACGCGTTAGTTTCTTTAAATAGAAGCAAACAATTATCAAGAAGAATTGTGGCGCTAATTTTTATCGCCTTACCGTTAACGTTGATACTTCGCACCTATTACAGCAACTCGGATTTAGCGATTTTTACCGTTTTAGGATTAATTTTTGGCTACGTTTTTGGACAAGAAGCCGGGAAAATATTTATAAAAGTTAAAGTAACCCTAGCCAAAAGTCAGCATTTTTTTATTGGAATATTCTTACTGGGGCTACTTGAAACAGTTTTACTATTAACATTAATTTCGCCGCTACTGGGCGTGGAACTAGAAAGTCAAATTGTCCTAACTTGCGCTTCGGCGATATTTTATAGTTTGTATTTTGGGAATTTTTTACCAGATAATTTACTAAACGATTTACTGACTAGTCTTGTATCGCTAGTAATTTTGCTAATCGTGCTTGCGCTTATGAGCGTTTTACCATTTAGTACGTTAGTTGCGCTACTGCTAACATGGTTTATCGCTGTGTCTGTTACGGGTATAATTAGAGCGAAATGATTACAAAAATTATTATCTGGATAATTATCGTTTTGGTAATTGTCAGTATGGTATCGCTAAGTATTTTTTAATGAACGTCCCAAGTTGGATTGAAGACTTAGCGAAGCGCTTTGAGTTGGTTGGATTTCAGTTTTACTTAGTTGGCGGATCAGTTCGCGATTACTTAATTGGAAGGGAATTTAACGAGTGGGACGCAACCACAAATGCCAAACCAGACGAGATCGTACCGATTTTAAAACAATTCAAAGCGTCAAATATTAACGAAGTTGGCAGACGTTTTGGCACAATCGCCGCCGAATTTTTGGGCGAATCGATTGAAATTACAACTTTTCGAAGCGAACAATACGATTTTGATTCCAGAAAACCAGTTGTTAACTTTGGCACCAATTTACGCGACGATCTTTCACGACGCGACTTTACAATAAATGCGATCGCTTATAACCCGCTTTCAAAAGAACTGATTGACCCGTTTAACGGCCAACGTGATATTAAAGAAAAAATAATTCGCACAGTTGGAAACGCGAGCGATCGATTTAGCGAAGATCCGCTGAGAATGCTTAGGGCAATTAGGTTACTTTCGGTACTAGAATTTGAATTAACAGAAGAGGTTAGCGAGGCAATTATCGAGGAGCGATCACGTTTTGGCATCTTATCTGCCGAAAGAGTTGCCCAAGAAATGAATAAGTTACTCTTAAGCAATAAACCTAGTAAAGCGATTAAAGAATTAGTTAATACTGGTTTGATTAATTTTATTTTGCCCGAATTATTACCCTCGATCGATTTAGAATTCGATACAAGCGAACATAAAGATATTTACAACCATATCTTACAAGTACTAGATAAAACGCCGCCTAAACTTGCTTTGCGCTGGTGCGCCCTACTGCACGACATCGCCAAACCCCAAACGCGCAAAAAAATTAACGGCGAATATCATTTTTTGGGCCACGAAGTTGTCGGCGCACGAACAGCGACCCAAGTATTAAATCGATTAAAATACAGTAACGACTTTGTAAAATACGTATCAAAACTGGTTCGCTACCATCAACGAATTCCAAACGACGACGGTAACTGGACCGACGGCGCCGTCCGTAGATTTGTCCGCGACGCCGGCGATACGCTTGAAGATTTGTTTCTATTCGCCGACGCCGACAACACCGGCACCAATCCTAAAAAGTTGCAGTTATATAAAAATCGCCGTGAAAAATTATTTACCAGAATAGAAGAATTAGATAAACAAGAGCAAATCGCTAAAATCAAATCGCCGCTTTCGGGCGACGAATTAATGAGTATTTTTAATCGTCCTGCTGGCATTTGGATTAAACCGATTAAGGAACATTTACTGGAGTTGGTGCTTGATGGGAAACTAGACCAAAACGACAAAAAAACCGCCGAGAAAATCGCCCGAGAAATTCAAAAACCGCTTGGCAAGTAATTAAGTTGTCTGTAGCGTAGAATATATGCAACAAATAAATTCACCACTAAATAAACCAACGTTCTTTAAGAAATTTCGTTATTTTTTTTATATCGGAATCCCGGCTCTCGTAATTGGGATCGGTGCGTACGCGTGGTTTGTAAACAAAGATATTTTACCTATTAATCAAAATGTAAATAACTCCAAAAAAGAAGATCCGATTGTTTATTACAGTTTGTTAAACGGCGCCGTCGTATCTAAAACGGCCGTTAATAGCCACCCGGTCGCAGTAATGATTGAGAACTCTAAAGCCGCTCGCCCCCAAGCCGGATTAATTGATGCCGACATCGTGTACGAAGCCGTAACAGAAGGCGGAATAACCAGGTTTATGGGGATATTTTCAAGTAGTTATCCTGCCAAATCCGGTCCAGTTCGCTCTGCCAGAAGTTACTTTATCGATTGGCTAAGCGATTACGACGCGTTTTACGCCCACGCTGGCGGCTCACCAAAGGCACTTGCTCGAATTCGAGAGTATAAAATTAAAGATTATCCGCACTCAAGCGATACTTATTGGCGCGAACCAAAAGCCGGTGTTGCGATTGAACACACGCTCTTTGCCAACATTGCCAACATCTATAAATACGGCGTTCAAAAAAAGAAATGGCCAGCTACCTACGAAACAAAAAGCTGGATATTCAAAGACCCTGCAACCGGTTCCGATGCCGCCGGTGACATTACGATTGATTTCTCAAAATCTTCGAGCTTTAAAGTTGTTTGGAAATTCGACGCAACAACCAATACTTACTCACGAATTATGGCCGGTATCGCCCATAAAGATCGAACGACTGGCAAACAACTTAGCGCCGTAACAATCGTTGCCATGCGCGTAACGCATAGCGCTAACGCGCCGTACGCCGGTAGCGGTAAGGAATCGGAGTGGAATATGACTACTATCGGCTCTGGTAAGGCCTCTGTTTTCATCGACGGTAAAGAGATAAAAGGAACCTGGAAGAAGCCAAGCCGCTTAGAACGGCTACGCTTTTACGACGAAACCGACAAAGAGATAACCCTAAACAGGGGCAAGATTTGGATTGAAGTTGTTCCGCAAGAGGGGACTTACTCACAAGCGCTATTAACCCCAGCCACCACACCGACCAACTAAATACAAAAAAGAGCCCCTTTCGGAACTCTTTTTTGTTAGAGCGTTTTAGCGATCGCTAAAACTTTCTCTACATACGCATACGAGTAGTTGTAGCGCAGAAGTGCGTTAACAACGTTACCGCTAGCAGCGCCGTTTACGGCCAGTAGCTTAGCCGCCCCAAACAAACAGTCTCGGGCGTCGGAAACATCTTTGATTCCGTCGCCGTTACCGTCTTGAGCATAACCGCGCCACGTACCAGGCATAAACTGACACGGACCCATCGCACCGGCGTACGAGGTAACGTAGGTCTTCCAGCGCATTCCGGACTCAACGCGCCATACAGCTTCAAGAATCTTCCAGTCGATGTTATAGGCGCTTGCGGCCTTTTTGGCCCACTCGCGTTTAACAGCTAATCCTGGATCGGCGTACTTAACGTTATAGGCAAGAATCACGCTTTGTCTTGCGGCTAATTGCTCTTGCTTTGCTTTTTGCTCGGCTTGATACAGTGATTCTGTTAGTTTAATTTCAACCTTTTTCGGCCCAACAGTCACAATCTCGTCCGTTAACGGAATCAACGGTGCGCCGTCATAAAGCGACGCTTTGGTGTGGTCGCTACCGCTAAGCGGGGAAATAACGGACACTAAAACAATCACAACAATTGCTAGTCTCGATGCATATTTTTTAAAGAACTGTTTTACCCTCCTTGACGCCTCCATAAGAACGCGATCAAAGATATCGTAAATGTTAATCAACTCCTTCTAATTTTCCCTTATCGGGACTTCGGGGTTACGCTTTTGGCGCTAGTTACCTAGCGGCTTACAAAAAAGCTTCCCCACGGAAGTTTAGTTACCTTACTATAAATTTGCTAAAATGTCAACCCCTTCTGGTATAATCTAGCGATGGAAGACTGTATTTTTTGCAAAATTATCGAGGGTAAACTCGATAGCGAAAAAATTATCGAAACTGCCAATAGCTTCGCCTTTAAGGACATTCACCCTAAAGCGCCGGTGCATATTTTGATTGCCCCAAAACGACACGTCGAACGCCCAGAGCTGTTAAATGCGCACGAACTAGAGGATATGTTTAATACCAGCGAAGAGATCGCCCAAATTTTAGGCGTAAAGGATGACGGCTACCGATTAGTATTTAACGTCGGTAAACACGCCGGGCAAGAAGTTGAACATGTTCATTTGCATTTACTCGGTGGCAGGGTGGCTAAATCGATGTTTTAGTATTCAACTTTACTGTTATTTATGATAAAATTTTTATACAAATGCGAGAAAGAGACAACAACAGAGAGCTCCCGCCAGTAGAAGTCGTTTTACGACGTTTTTTCCGTGAGGTCCAGCAATCAGACATAATGACTGAAATTAAAGATCGTCGCGAATTTAAAAAGGGGCTAAGCCGAAACGCAAGACGAAAAGCCGCCCAAGGTAAAGAATCTCGCCGCCGCATCAAGCGCGGTTACTAAATTTATGATTGATCAAATCGATCAAGATATTATTAATTCACTTAAAAGCGGCGATACTTTAAAGCGCGATACGCTTCGCTTACTTAAAAGCGTAATTTCAAATTATCGAATTGATAACCAATTAACAGAAATTAGCGACCAAGTTGTGCAAGAGTTAATTGCAAAAGAAATAAAGAAACGCAAAGAGTCAATCGAGGCCTATAAAAATGCCGGTAGAGAAGAGCTTGCCGCAAGCGAACAGCAAGAGATTGAAATATTAAACGCGTATTTGCCAGAACAATTAAGTGAAGACGAGCTCCGCACCGAGATCGAACAATATTTGCACGATAACCCAACTGAAAAATCACAAATGGGTCGAGCGATGGGGGATTTAAAACAAAAATTTGCTGGTCAAGCTGATATGTCGGTGGTTTCGAAAATACTTCAAGAAAAGCTGTAAAATGTTACAGCTCGAAATTATTAATCCTCATAATTACAGCGTTAATTCTGCGAAAATAAAGCTACATTTAGAGCATATCTTGCGACGACTTAACTACCCTGATAGTGTGAGTATAGAAATCAAATTTTGTAACGAGGGAGAAATTCAACAGCTTAACACCATGTATCGAAATAACAACTCAACAACTGATGTGCTTAGCTTTAACGCTACCGATAATCCGGAGTTGTTAGGTTCAATTGCGATTTGCTCACAAGTTGCGTTTGCTCAGGCATCTCAAGCCGGAATAACAGTCGACGCCGAATATAATCAACTCGCTACTCACGGTTTATTACACTTATTGGGATACAACCATAAATGAATACGAGCGAGGGGATAAATGGCTAGAGATAATTTCCTGGTTGGATTAGATATCGGCGCCGCCAAAATTGCGCTTTGCGTTGCCACAATTCTTGAAGACGGTCTACATATCGTCGGTGTTTCGGCCGTTCCGCACGGCGGAATGCGTAAGGGCATAATTAACGATCCCGAAGAAACTGTTAGTGCCTTAACTCACGCACTCGAAGAAGTTGAGCGAATGGTTGGTAGTAATATCTCTCATACTTATGTATCTGTAAGCGGGCCGCACGTGGAAACACAATTCGCCAAAGGAATTGTAGCGGTCTCTAAACCTAGCGGCGACATCGACGAGTCCGATTTGGCTAGGGTAATGGAAGCGGCAAGGACGGCAACACTACCACAAAATCGTGAGTTAATTCATACTTTTCCACAAAGATTTCTAATCGATGGGCAAGAGGAAGTTCGTGATCCGATCGGAATGAAAGGCGTTCGATTAGAATTAGACGCGCTTGTTATTAGCTGTTCTTCTATTGCGCTTCGAAATATTTCTAAGGTTGTATTTCAAGCCGGATTGGAAATCGACGGATTTGTTTTTAGCCCGCTTGCCTCGGCAAAAATATTAACTACCAAAAAACAACGGGAAAACGGGGTAATAGTGGTTGATATCGGCTCGGGTTCAACGAATATTACAGTTTACGAGGAAGGACAGTTACTGCACGCTTACTGTATGCCGATCGGTTCAACTCATATTACCAACGATCTTGCGATTGGACTGCGAACTAATTTAGATGTAGCAGAAGCGATTAAAAATAAATTTGGCTCTGCCTTGCCGGGTAACATTAGAGAAGGGGAGACGATCAATCTTTCAAGTCTGGATCCTGGGGAGTCGGATAAGGTTTCTAGAAAGCAGGTTGCGGAAATAATCGAAGCAAGGGTGCTTGAGATTTTCCAAATCATTAAAGAAGAGTTGCAAAAGATCGGCAAAGATGGTTTACTGCCTGCAGGGATAGTCTTTACCGGTGGCGGTAGCGAGTTAGAGGGAATTACAGAACTTGCCCGCACACACTTGCGTTTACCTGCGCAAATCGGCTACCCGGTGGTTCCGCTTAGCGGCATAATTGACAAGATAGACAGTCCGATATACGCTACCAGCGTTGGATTAGTACTTTGGGCGAGCGACGAACGCACAAACAAAGGCGCACCTTGGAAGTTGGAGTTGGGAAAATTTGGGGGGGTAATTGACCGATTCCGTGGCTTACTGAAAAATTTTACAAATTAACCAGTAGTATACGGGTATAAATTGTGTTATTACTTTGTTACTACTCATAGAAAGAATATGGACAGGGAAAGTTTAGATACCTTCGCAAATATTAAAGTCTGCGGCGTTGGCGGTTCCGGTGGAAACGCGCTCGCTAGAATGATCGCCGCCCGAGTTAGGGGCGTCGAGTTTATCGCTATTAATACAGATGCCCAAGCATTAATTAATAACCCTGCTACCGTTAAAGTACAGATCGGCAAAGAAACAACGCGCGGTTTAGGCGCAGGCGCAGATACAGAAGTTGGCCGAAAAAGCGCCGAAGAAAATAAAGATGAAATTTACGAAGTTCTAAAAGGGGCTGATATGGTTTTTGTAACTTTTGGCGCCGGCGGCGGAACTGGTACTGGTGCGGCGCCGCTAGTTGCCCAAATCGCCAAAGAGCTCGGCGCTCTAACTGTCGGCGTAGTTACCAAGCCGTTTAGTTTCGAAGGTATGCGCCGGCGCAAACTTGCAGAGATGGGAATCGAGGAGATGCGCGATAAAGTCGATACTTTAATTACAATTCCAAACGATCGACTGCTTCAGGTTATCGACAAGAAAACTTCACTGCCTGATGCCTTTGGTATCGTTGACGATATTTTGCGACAGGGTGTACAGGGCATTTCAGATTTAATTGTCCTAAATGGCATAATTAACGTCGACTTTGCCGACGTGCGAACGATTATGCGCGATGCCGGAAGCGCGTTAATGGGTATCGGCCGAGCTAGCGGCGAAAACCGCGCGATCGAAGCCGCCCGTCAAGCGATCGACTCGCCGTTACTTGAATTATCAATCGATGGCGCAATGGGAATTTTATACAACATCACCGGCGGCCCAGATATGACAATGTACGAAGTTGAAGAAGCATCTAAAGCAATTACTGAAGCCGCTCATCCGGAAGCTAATATTATCTTTGGAGCCATGGTTGACGACGCAATGAGCGGAGAGATTAAAATTACCGTGATTGCGACTGGCTTTGAAACTGAATTGCCAAAACCTCCAACTAAACGCCGTTTACACGACGAGGGACTAGGATTTAGTTCGCCGTTTGACCCAAGACCAACTCAATCTCAAAATACTCCATCGATACCGTTTTTTGGCACGCAATCAACCAACACCTTTCAAGAGCCCGCCGAACTACCGAACGTTCCCGCCTCACCGTTTGCTAAAAGAGAACGCAACATCCCTCATGAACCAGAGGACGTTAAACCAAAAATCGAACCAGAAGAGAAAGACGACGACAACGATTTCGACGTCCCCGCGTTCATTAGGAGAAAGTTGCGTTAGCAACTTCGACTGACGAGCTCTGTCGAGATACGACGCAAACTCCGTTAGGAGTTAGCGAGTACGACCAAAGGAAGATAAGACGGAAGCTTCGTTAGAAGTTTCTAACTATTTTTTGTGAAATTATATAATGTAATTTTTATTCGTAAAATGTACGGTTTTTATTCGGCATACGCTTGACAGTGAAGTAATGGCGTATGTTAGTTTAATTTAAAGTAACAAACAGGAGGGAAAATGGCTTCAAAAAAGAAAGATTCAATTAACGATATCGCACTTCAACCGGTCGAGATTTCAGTAGACTTACCAAAAAAAGACGAGCATTTTAAACCAGCGCTAAAAATTAATCGTAAATTTACCAAAATGGGCGAGGATGTTTTCGCAAATATCAGCTGGGAAAAACGAACGACAATTATTAACGACGAAAAAGGTAATATCATCTCGCAAATTACCGATGTTGAGGTCCCGTCGAGTTGGAGCCAGCTTGCAACCGATATTTTAGCGTATAAATATTTACGAAAAGCCGGACTTTCAATAAAAGAGGGTCGCGAGACTAGCGCTAAACAAGCAGTTTATAGAATTGCTCATACTATGGCGGATTTCGGCGAGAAGTTTGGTTACTTTGCCTCGAAAGAAGATCGGCAGGCCTACGAAGACGAGCTAACAACCATACTAATTACTCAGCGCGCCGCCTTTAACTCGCCGGTATGGTTTAACTGTGGGTTGTACCACCAATATAAAATTGAGGGTACTGCTGGATCTTTTTATTGGGACTTTAAAGAAAATAAGGTACTACTAACTAAAAATGCTTACCGGAACCCGCAATGCTCGGCTTGTTTTATACTTTCTGTTAAAGATACGCTCCCTGGAATATTCGAATTACTTAAAACGGAGTCACACATCTTTAAATACGGCTCTGGTGCTGGCGCTAACTTCTCACCCTTGCGTAGCAAGCACGAGAAACTCTCTGGCGGCGGAACGTCTTCTGGATTAATGAGTTTTTTGCGAGTATTTGATCGCGGCGCCGATGCCGTTAAAAGCGGAGGCACCACCAGACGGGCAGCAAAAATGGTGGTGGTAAATATCGATCACCCTGAAATTGAAGATTTTATTAACTGGAAAGTTAACGAAGAGAAAAAAGCCAAAGCCCTAATCGCCGCTGGGTACGATCCTGATTTCAACGGCGAGGCCTATCATACCGTTAGCGGCCAGAACTCAAATAACTCGGTACGTATCCCCGATGAGTTTATGAAAGCATACGAAAACGATACCGAATGGCAAACAAGATATTACACAACAGGCGAACATTATAAAACCTATAAAGCCCGGGATTTAATGGATAAGATCGCCGAGGCCGCTTGGCAGTGCGCCGATCCGGGTGTTCAGTTTGACACTACCGTAAACGAGTGGCACACCTGTCCAAATACCGACCGTATCAACGCCTCGAACCCTTGTTCGGAATATATGTTCCTAGACGACTCCGCCTGTAACTTAGCGTCGATTAACCTTGTAAAATTTATCGACGATCAAGGTAAATTCGATATCTCTGCCTATCGCCACGCTTGTCGAATAATGCTAATCAGCCAAGAGATCGCCGTTGACCTATCTTCTTACCCGACCGCACCGATCGCTCAAAATTCCCACGATTACCGACCGCTCGGACTTGGTTACGCAAACTTGGGCGCATTATTAATGCTTCGCGGTATTCCGTACGACTCCGAACAGGGCACTGCCGTTGGTGCCGCCTTAACTGCGATAATGTGCGGACATGCCTACAAAACTTCCGCCGAGATCGCTGCGGTAAAAGGACCTTTTGC
The DNA here is from genome assembly GCA_016213365.1 of Candidatus Berkelbacteria bacterium. Lineage (GTDB taxonomy): Bacteria > Patescibacteriota > UBA1384 > 2-12-FULL-50-11 > 2-12-FULL-50-11 > JACRAP01. The sequence continues at coordinate 2,952 of JACRAP010000008.1, read as the reverse complement.
CGGATTTACCAAAAACCGCGCACCAATGTTAAACGTTATGAAAAAACATCGCTCTGCCGCATATAAAATAAACGAAAAATTCTGTCCAACCGACTTACTAGAGGCCGCCCACCAAGATTGGGACGAGGCAGTAGCACTTGGGGAACAGTTTGGTTATCGCAACTCGCAAGTTACCGTCATCGCACCAACAGGTACAATCGGCTTATTGATGGATTGCGACACAACCGGAATCGAGCCAGACTTTGCGTTAGTTAAATTCAAAAAGCTCGCCGGCGGTGGCTCGATGAAAATTCTTAACAATTCCGTACCAAGGGCATTAGAGAATCTTGGATACTCGTCAAAAGAACAGCAAGAGATTATGGCTTACGCCATCGGTACTGGAAGTTTAAGGGGGGATACGGCGATTAACGCCGAAACGCTAAGCGCCAAGGGATTAACTACCGACGAAATCGCCAAGCTGGAGAAAGCTCTACCAAGCGCCTTTAATATATCCCACGTTTTTAACAGTTATGTAGTGGGGCAAGATCTGTTTGATCGGTTGAAAATAACCACCGAGCAAACCTCATCGGCATCGTTTTCGCTCCTAAAACACCTTGGTTTTAGTGACGAACAGATTAATTCCAGTAACGAAATAATCTGCGGTACCCAAATGCTTGAGGGCGCGCCGCATCTAAAACAAGAGCATTACGCTGTTTTCGATTGTGCTAATAAATGTGGTAATAAGGGCACACGCTACATCGAAGCGATGGGTCATGTTCGGATGATGGCGGCCACCCAGCCGTTTATTTCCGGTGCTATCTCTAAAACCATCAACCTTCCTAACGATGCAACGGTAGCGGACGTAAAGAACGTCTATATTCAAGCTTGGAAGCTCGGCCTTAAGGCCCTTGCGCTCTATCGCGACGGCTCAAAAGGCAGTCAACCGCTCAACTCTAAAAAAGAAGAAAAGAGTAGTGATAAAACAGAAACAATAAAGGTAGTTTACGAGGCCAAGCGTCGCCGTTTACCAGACGATCGAAAAGCAATTACGCATAAATTTAATATCGCCGGTCACGAAGGTTATATTACCGTCGGTATGTACCCCGAAGGAACGCCGGGCGAGATATTTATCACCATGGCCAAACAGGGGAGTGTGATTAGTGGTTTAATGGACTCGTTTGCAACCTCTATATCTATCTCGCTTCAATACGGCATTCCGCTCTCGGTCTGGGTAAGAAAACTAGCTAACAGCCATTTCGAGCCGTACGGTTTTACCAGTAACCCACAGATTCGTATCACCAAATCTATCGTTGATTACGTAATGCGATTTTTGGGACTTAAATTTTTAAGCCCAGAAGAACAGCAGGAGCTCGGCATAAAATCTACGGCGGCCGCTTCGAGCAACCAAGAATTATTAGATTTAAGTGCACCGCAAGCAAAAGATTCAGATGGCGAAGAAACTGCATCGCAGGCAAAGATTGTGGTGCAGGATCCTTTAATAGAAGGTGTTACCGCTGCAACAATCGAACCGACCTTAACAGAAGTTCAATCCGACGCGCCACCGTGCCCGAATTGTGGCTCTATGACCGTTAAGACTGGTACTTGTTATACTTGCCAATCCTGTGGTTCAACCACCGGCGGTTGTAGCTAGGGATGTCAATTTACACCAAGAAAGGCGACTTAGGAGAAACAAGTAATTTTGATGGTAAGCGCAAGGCCAAAACAGATAATCTGTTTTGGCTTCTTGGTGCCCTAGACGAACTTAACGCCCGAATCGGTGTAACTATCGCCGAAACGCCAAAAGGTAGCTTTATAATTAATTACTTAGAGCAAATTCAAAACGATATTTTTGAGCTTAGTAGTATCGTCGCCACCGAAAAACCTCAAGATCAAGACTGGATAGTTAAAAGAGTAGGTGAGTTGGAAGGGCAAATCGATAAATGGGATAGTGAATTAACACCCCTCCGAAACTTTGTTTTAAGCGGCATCGATTCCGTTAGTGCTAATCTCCATTTATGCCGGGTAGCCACTCGCACAGCGGAGCGATATTTTTTTGTCACTTTTAACAAAAGCCACCCCCTTATCGCAAAATACTTAAACCGACTCTCTGATTATATCTTTCAGTTAACACGTTATCATTTGAAACAAAGCAAATTAAACGAGCGTATCTGGCGACCGAAAATTAAGCCGTAGGTATCTTGACTTTTCTGGTTATTTTGTGTATTATTACAACGTATTAACTGACAGGGAGATAAGTACCGAAAGCCTGTCGAATCCCCTCCCGTACAGGGTTTCGGTACGTACCTCCTTGTGAGGAAAAAAGTTGCATCCGAAAGGGTGCTACTTTTTTTTGCAAAAAAATGTATGATGAAATGCGAAATGAAAAAAGCAAATTTAGTGCTTTCTATTGTCTTAACCCTGATCGCTATTGCCAGCAGATTACTACCACATCCGCCTAATTTTACGGCGCTTGGTGCGGGCGCGTTATTTGGTGGCGCCAAGATTGCGCGGCCGTATAACTACTTATTAGTATTATTTTCGCTGTTTGTAACGGATATTTTTCTAGGATTCCACAGCACTATGCCGTTTGTTTACGCCGCCTTTATTTTATCGGTAGCGCTTGGCGAAATTATGCCAAAAAAATATAGTGTTAAAAAAACTGCGACATACGCGCTAATTTCTTCAACCGCTTTTTTTATTATTACTAATTTGGGAGTTTGGCTTGTGGGCGGGATTTACGAACGATCAGTTGCCGGCCTTGTAACTTGTTTTGTAATGGCCATACCGTTTTACGGCTTAACTTTACTTGGCGATATGTTATACAGTCTTGGATTATTTAGCGCTTACGCTTATCAAAGTGAAAAAATATACAAACTAGAAGTAGCAAATGAGCAACGTTAAACTACTTGATTTTTTGGCGGCTTGGTGCTGCCCTTGAAAGATAATGAATCCAATACTAGAAGAGCTTGAGCA
>JACRAP010000007.1 GCA_016213365.1 Candidatus Berkelbacteria bacterium | reverse complement strand
GGCTTAAAAACTTATTCCCCAATCCCTCGCCTTGCGACGCGCCCTTAACTAATCCGGCGATATCTACAAATTTTATAGTGGCAGGAATCGTTTTTTCGCTACTATAACTCTTGGCTAAAAACTCCAGTCGCTCGTCTGGAACGTTTACAATTCCAACGTTTGGCTCGATAGTAGTAAAGGGGAAATTAGACGCTTGCGCGCCGGCTTTAGTTAGTGCGTTAAACAAACTGGACTTACCGACGTTCGGCAAACCGACGATACCAACCTCAAGCGACATTAGTAATATTTCCAAAATTCATTAGAAATATTATACCTGTTAATTAATATTATTGACACCGCTTTTAAACAAGTGTATTAATTATTTAGTTCCTTTGACTAATAGGTGAAAGTCGTGAGATTCGACTGCTGTGCCGCAACTGTAATTCCGCCAAATGGCGGATAAGCCAGATCCCACTTCGATAAGTCCCGAGCAGGAAAAATATTAATAATATTGTACTCGCGCTCGGCGAGTATTTTAGTAAGGAGAGCGATGTTAAAAAATAAGAGCGGTTTGTTGGTTGCGTTGTCGGTAATAATATTAGTGTTTGGCGGATACTTACTTTTCCCGCCTAAAGAAGTACGAGAAAGCGCAAAAGTTTGTAAAAATATCCCGGTTGAGCAAGTTTGTTACAGCGGCGTAGAAGGCAAAACCGCACTGGAAATATTAAAAGCTAATGAAAAAGTTGAAACCCAGAGTACTAGTTACGGCGATTTCGTAACGACGATAAACGATCGAAAAGCCGATAGCACAAAAGAATTCTGGGGATTTTACGTTAACGGCAAATTAGCGGCCGAAGGCGCCGGCACTTATAAAACTAAAGATTCAGACGTTGTCGTTTGGAAGATTGATCCGTTTACCAATTAACGACGCCTAAAGACGTTTTGGCTAATATCTCGGTCTTGATCGCGTTTACGTAAAATTTCACGCTTATCGTGCTTTTGCTTACGCGATCCAAGGCCGATTTTTAGTTTTGCCAAACCGCGCTTTAAATATAATTCCAACGGTACAATTGTAAACTCACCCGCTGAAAGTTTACCGATAATTCGCTCGATCTCTTTTCCTTTTAGAAGAATCTTTTTGGTTCTAGTTTGATCGCCCTCAACAGTATTAAAGTGCGAACCGACCCACCAGAGTTCGCTGTTACCGTTATTATCTTGAAAAGGTCGGACGTAGCTTCCGTTGATATTTACCCTTCCGGCACGAATCGCTTTTATTTCTAGTCCAGTTAAAACTATACCAGCTTCCCAGTTTTCTTGGATTTGGTAATTAAAAAATGCTTGTTTATTGACTGCAATCGCTTTCATATCAGTATTGTATAACACTCTGTAATAATACGAAATTTTTAAGTAGAATTACGCTATGATCAGGGATCTGATTTTACAAGAGTCGAAACGACAAAGTGAAGTAATAAATTTAATCGCTTCAGAAAATTTCGTTTCAAAAGAGGTTAAATCGGCGCTTGGCAGCGATTTAACAAATAAATACGCCGAGGGCTATCCGGGCGCGCGCTATTACGGCGGTTTAAATGTTATCGATGCGCTTGAAACTGAAGTAATTAATTTAGCGGAAAAACTTTTTTCAACCGATTATCACGTCAACGTTCAAGCTTACTCTGGCTCGATCGCGAATCTGGCAGTTTATTTTTCGGTTTTAAAACACGGCGATACATTTATGGGGCTGGAATTAAGCGACGGTGGCCATTTAACCCACGGACATCCTGTCACCGTTAGCGGCAAACTTTTTAACCGAATCGCTTACCGCGTTGACGAAAAAACAAATCTACTTAACTACGAAGAAATTAAACGGCTAGCAACTGAACATCGCCCAAAATTGATCATCTCCGGCGCTTCAAGCTACTCGCGCAAAATAGATTTTGAAAAAATTTCTGAAATAGCCCACGAAGTTGGAGCGCTTCATTTAGCCGATATTTCTCATATTTCTGGCCTTATTGCTACTGGGTTGCATCCGTCGCCGTTTGGCAACGCCGATTTCGTAATGACTACTACTCACAAGATTTTGCGCGGTCCGCGTGGTGCGTTAATTTTTTGTAAAAATGAGCTAGCAAAACAACTTGATAAAGCAGTTTTTCCTGGCTTACAGGGCGGGCCACATATGAACGCAATCGCCGCAATCGGTGTATGCTTAGAGGAAGCCCTTGAGCCAAGCTACGAGCAATATTGCCGAAACGTGATTGAGAACGCAAAATTGCTTTCGCAGGAACTAATGAACTTAGGACTTAAGTTAGTTACCGACGGCACAGACAACCATTTATTTTTAATTGACTTACGCCCGTTAGGAATAACCGGACAGGTAGCGCAAGATAAATTAGAGCGAGTAAAAATAATAGTTAATAAAAATGCGATTCCGTACGATACGAGCCCGCCCCAAAACCCATCGGGAATAAGAATTGGCACTTGCGCAATTACAACGAAAAATATCTCTCAAAACGAAATTGCAAATTTAGCTAAAAAAATTAACGATACTTTAAGGGGTTAATTCACCTTATCTCTGTCTAGGCGAACATCAAGGTTAATATTCTCGCCGTCAATTTTTAGTTCTTTTGGCGTGTAACCAATTTTTGCGATATTTAATCGGTAGGTATTCTTTTTAACAATAAAGATAAATCGGCCGAAATTGTCGGTAATCGTTGAGCGAACAATCTTTCCCCTACCTTCGTTTACTGCCTCCAATTGAGCGACGGCTAACATTTGTGGTTCGTTACTTAACCTATCCGTTACTACACCAAACGGTCTGCGATACTGTATCTCAATATATTTTAGTATCCACGCCACTAAATACGATGATAGGACAAACATCCTAAAGTAGGTAAACTCGGTATAAACCAGCGCTATTGCCAGAAAACTACCGGCAATTAATACCGGCCATTGAATTATGCGCAAAAACTCAATTAACTTAATAACTTTTAAGGTTCGCTCTAGTCGTATCACCATCTTCTCTTCTATTGGGTGAAGGATAATATATTCCATTACTACATCTTGTTCCGGATGCTCGATTTTTATCACTTCGCTGATATACGGCTCGTAAAGTGGGTTTTGGATCTGGATATGATATTTGCCAGATCTTTCGACTAAAAATGCGAACTCGCCGCTTTTGTCGGTTAATACCCTGTCAACAATATTTTTCGTATCATTATTGTAAAGCTCTACAAATACACCTGGAATTGGCTTGCCTGTTAGTCCGTTTTCTACCCGACCCCACTTGCGACGTCTACTTCTAACGATACTTAACATTGAAAGGTTAAATAACGACGCGCCGTTAATGGTGAAATTAGTTAGCCAGGTAATTATTGCGGAGGCAAACGGCGCAAAAGTAATTAATCCAAGCGCTGAAGAAGCGGCGGCAGCAAATGTTAATGGCTGTCGAAAATTATTAGGTGTTATTGCTTTGATAATTTGTTTTGTAATTTTAGGCAATACGGTTATCGGATTGTTTGAACCGCTACTTGGCTCGTCGTCTGTTGGCGTATCAGTTGTTCCGCCGCCAGTACCGCCGCCCGTACCACCTGTTCCACCAGATCCGTCGCCTGGATCGTCTGTATTTGGAATTGATGTGATAGTAATAGGATCACTTGTACCCGTATTATCGCTCGCGTCTGTAACTGTAATAATATAGGTTCCCGCAATCAGTGAACTTGCATCAAACTCGGTGACTCCGCTTGATAACTGATAGATATAACTATTTACACTTGAATCAGTTAAATTGTAGAAAGTTAAATTAGTACTGCTTGCTGTGATTTCTTCGTTATTTGTAGTTATTACGTTATTAAAACCATCAAGCGCTGTAACCGTAACGGAAAATTTTGTTCCTGCAGTAAAGCTAAATCCTTCTGGCACCACCGTATAAGTTGAGAGTTCCCCAGCAGAAACAGTGAACGTTAAAGAATCAGTAAGATTAGAGTTATTTATGTCTGTTACGGTTACTGATTTAGTCCCAACGGTTTTAAGCGTAACTCCGTTTGTAAAAGTGTGGGTTCCGGAGTCGCCACCAACGAAAGTGTAATTATTTGGTAAGGTTGCTTGAACATCGTTTGAAGTAAAGGCGACCGTACCCGTATATGAGGTAACAGTATTACCGTATAAATCTTGGATTTGCGCCGTTACGCTGAAAGACGTTCCTGCTGTAACAGAAGTAGACGGAGTTGTAAGGACAAGCTCGTTTGCGCTTGCGCTACTTACAGTTACGTTAACTGAATCACTCAACGTTCCGTCAGAAATTGATACGCTTTTTACACCTGATGTCTTTAAGATAACTCCGTTTGTGAAAGTATGCGTTCCGGCATCGCCGCCAACGAAGGTGTAATTACTTGGCAAAGTCGCTTGCGCGTCGCTGGAAGTGAAAGTTATGGTACCAATATAACCAGTAGCAACGTTGCTGTAGGCGTCGTAAGCGGTCACGATCGGGGTTAGCGCAGTTCCGGCGGTCGTAGAAGATGGGAGATTGGTTAGCTCCAGCGTTGTTGCTGAATCTGGATTAACAGTAATAACCAGCGAGTCGGTTAATGAAATGTCAATTGTATCTGTTACCGTAAGTGTAATCGAACCGGCAGTTTTCAAAATCACGCCGTTTGTAAAGGTATGCGTTCCGGCATCGCCGCCAACGAAGGTGTAGTTACTTGGTAGGGTTGCTTGCGCGTCGCTTGAGGTGAAATCGATGGTTCCGGTGTAGCTTGTAGCGACGTTAGAATAGTCGTCGTATAAAGTAACTATTGGGCTTAGGTTATCACCCGCAGTAACCTCAAGAGATACGTTTGTAATTTCTAAACTTGTTGCGCTCGCCGGATTTACCACTATCCCTGTTTGCGAGCCGGTTATTGTGCCAGTTACAGTGTCGGTGGCGGTGACGCTTTGAGTACCAGCGGTTTTTAGTGTTACGCCATTTGTGAAGGTATGCGTTCCGGAATCGCCGCCAACGAAAGTGTAATTACTTGGCAGGGTAGCTTGGGCGTCGCTAGAGGTAAAAGTAATGGTGCCGGTGTAACCTGTTGCGGTGTTATTGTATGCGTCTTTGGCGGTAACAGTAACCGATCTTGCAGTACCGGCTGTTGTTGGAGAAGTGATACCGCTTACAGTTAAAGTTGTCGCTGCTGCTGCATTTACAACTATACCGGTCTGACTGCCAGTAATTCCCCCGCCTCCGGTTTGGGTGGCGGTGACGCTTTGAGTACCGACCGTTTTAAGCGTTACGCCATTTGTAAAGGTATGGGTACCAGAATCGCCGCCAACGAAGGTGTAGTTACTTGGTAGGGTTGCTTGCGCGTCGCTGGAAGTAAATGTAATCGTTCCAGTGTAGCTCGTAACCGTATTTGAATACGCGTCTTTGGCAGTAACAGTTACCGATCTAGCTGTGCCAGCCGTTGTTGGGGAAGTAATGCCCGAAACAGTAAACGAGGCCACAGAAGCCGCGTTCACCACGATGCCAGTTTGTGAACCGGTAATACCGCCGCCACCAGTTTGAGTTGCCGTTACGCTTCGAGTTCCGGCGGTTTTAAGTGTTACTCCGTTAGTAAATGTGTGAGTTCCAGAATCGCCGCCTACAAAGGTGTAATTGCTCGGCAAAGTTGCTTGAGCGTCGCTCGAGGTGAAAGTGATCGTGCCGGTGTAGGAAGTGACCGTATTGCCGTATGCGTCTTTGGCAGTTACTGTAACGGATCTAGCCGTGCCAGCGGTAGTAGGGGAAGTGATGCCAGAAACCGTAAAACTGGCTACGGCCGCCGCGGTTACGGTAATTGCCGTCTGACTGCCTGCAACGGTTACGTCACCAACTGTGGTCGCTGTAACGCTTTGTTCGCCAACCGTTTTAAGTGTTACGGAGTTTGTGAAGGTATGTATCCCCGCATCACCGGCTGTAAAAGTGTAATCGCCAGGTAGGATCGCTTGTCCATCGCTTGAAGAGAATGTTACAGTACCGCGATAATCTGTCGCGCGTAAAGTTTCGCCAAAATCAACGTATACTGCCTCAACCGTAACCGACCTAACCACACCGGCTTGAGTTGGATCGGTAATTCCTGTTACCACTAGGGCGGTAGCTGAACCGGAAGAACCGCCCGGGGAGACAAATGTAGAAGGTTCGTTTGGACCCAAATAATAGCTAAGCGAGAAGGTGATAAATACGATCAACAAAATTACATGGATCGAACTGGAAATTACCTGCGTATGCCACCACCGATAAAATGCAAATCTTAATCTAAACCAATCATGTAGGGGTGTAAAAAATGGGAATAAAGTTCTTGTTGAACGCTGTTGTAACCAAATTAGGTAATCTTGTTGGCTTAAATTGCAGACTTTTTTATAACTCACCGCGCTTGCAAAGAGCGTGGTTCCTAACATAAATAACGAAATGGTTAGTAATATTGTCTGGTGGTCGTTTACCCAACCAAAGAAAGATTGAATACTAAACTGCCATTGGGTTGTTAGTTGTAAATATACCAGAAGCGCTGAAATTAATATTATTGTCAGACCAACATAAAAGGTTAACGGATAATATGCGATTATTTTTTTTAAATCTTCAAAAAAACCGGAGCGACTTCCCCTTCCTCCAAAACTCATATATTTAATGTAGCAAATCAATAGTAATAAAGAAACAATTTTAATAGGTTTCAAATTGAGTTAGAATATCTCTATGCAATACGAGCAATCCGAGTTATATAAAATCCGCCACAGCGCCGCCCATGTGCTTGCGATGGCGGTTTTGGAAATCGACCCAGACGCAAAACTCGCGATCGGACCGCCAATCGAAAACGGTTTTTATTACGATTTTGATTTATCTAAGCCGATAAGCGAGAACGATTTTCCAAAACTTGAAAAATTGATGACAAAAATTATCGCAAAAAATTCGTTAGTTGAGCATAAAAAAGTTAAAAAAGCGGACGCAATTTTAGAAGCAAAAAACAAACAACAAAATTTTAAGCTTGAGCTAATCGAAAACTTACCGGACGAAGAACTAAATTATTACGGCATCGATTGGTTTTGGGATTTATGTAAAGGACCGCACGTTGAAAAATTAAGCCAAATTAAAGCGTTTAAATTATTAAGTGTTGCCGGGGCTTATTGGCGCGGCGACGAAAAACAACCGATGCTAACGCGAATCTACGGCACCGCTTTTGAGTCGCAAGCCGAGCTAGATGAATATTTGGAAAAACTAGAAGAATCGAAGCGTCGAGACCATAAAAAACTTGGGGTACAATTAGATTTATTTGTTTTTTCGGAACTTGTCGGCGCGGGATTGCCGTTGTGGACGCCAAAAGGAATGCAACTTCGAGAAATTCTTGATGATTTTGTTTGGAGTTTACGCCAAAAGCACGGTTACGAAAAAGTTGAGATCCCGCACATCACCAAAAAAGACTTATACGAGCGCTCCGGACATTGGGAAAAATTTAAGGACGAATTATTTACTATCGAAACTCGCGAGGGGCATCAGTACGCTTTAAAACCAATGAACTGCCCGCATCACACCCAGATTTTTAAGCGCAAAATGTGGAGCTATCGCGACTTACCGCAACGTTACGCCAATACTACAATGGTTTATCGCGACGAGCAGTCGGGCGAACTTTCAGGTCTTTCACGAGTGATTAGTATTACCCAAGACGACGCCCATGTTTTTTGCCGAAATGATCAAGTCAAAGAAGAGATGGGGAAAGTTTGGTCGATTATCGAAGAATTCTACAAACCGGTTGGATTCGAACTTGAGGTGAGATTATCGCTTAGCGATCCAAATCAAAGCGAAAAATACTTAGGCACAAAAGAACTATGGCACTCGGCGGAAAAATCGCTAAAAGAGTTAGTAAAAGAAAGGGGCAAATCCGCCAAAATCGGCCTTGGCGAAGCGACTTTCTACGGCCCTAAAATTGATTTTTTAGCTCGCGATTCGTTAAATCGCCAGTGGCAGGTTGCAACGATTCAACTAGATATGAATTTACCCCAACGCTTCGATTTAACTTATATAAATTCTAACGGGGAGAAAGAGCGACCAGTGATGATTCACTGCGCCATAATGGGGTCGATTGAGCGTTATATTTCGATATTAATCGAACACTTTGCCGGCGATTTTCCGGTTTGGCTCGCCCCAGTTCAAGTAAAAGTTTTGCCGATCTCGGAAAAAACCTTAGAGTACGCGCGCGAAGTTAAAAATATGCTCGCACTTGAAGGAATACGCGTAGAAATTGAAGAAAGTAATGATACGCTCGGTAAAAAAATTCGCAGTAGTGAACTTGAAAAAATACCGTATTTATTGATTATTGGCGAAAAAGAACAGGCAGAAAAAACAGTAACGGTACGAAATCGCCGTAGCGCCGATCAACAAAATATCGCTGTTAAAAAATTCGCTGAGTCGATTAAATTAGAGATTAGGCCTTAGCACTAACAATTAAATTCTCTAGTAAATTACTTACTGTTAGCGGTCCGATCGCACCTCGCGCTGGAGTAATAGCTGTTACAAGCGGTTCGATTATTTTTACGTCCACGTCTACGCCGGATCCGTCGATAATAATTTGATGATCTGCCACCATCTCCGGAACAATCAAACCACTTTTTCCGGTACAACTAATAACAACATCGGCACTTTTAATTTGCTCGATTTTTGTTTCGGCGCTTGAGTTGATTTGTTCGAACTGCCAATTATTTTCAATAAATAACTTTGCAAGCGGCGCGCCGACTAATCGACCGTTGCCAATAATAACGGTTTTTTTATTTTTTAAATCAACTTTATGAAATTGGAGCAGTTGGATAATTCCACTTGGGGTAGGACAGCTATACGGCGAGTTTGGTAGTAATCCATCAATATCAAGTGCGCTTGGGATTAATCCGATCATTCGCTCGGTATTAATTTCGCTTGGTAGCGGCAATTGAATTACGATCCCGTTTACGCCCTTTTTTTCAGCTAAACTTTGAATTGTGGCGGCAAGTTGTCGCTCGGATATTTGAGTAAAGTGATGGATTGCCACTTCGCAACCCAAATCTTTGGCCGCTTTTTGTTTAGCGCTCACAAATTTTGCAGTTTGTGCGTCGTTTCCAACCCAAATCAACGCTAAAACCGGTGGTTTAGCGCAACTTTTAACCAGTTTTTTTAATTTCTCGCTACGAGCGGCGAGCAGCTCATCGGCCTTAAATAACATTATTTAGCGCGGGCTTCTTCAAGTTCTTTTTGCCACTGTGCCACAGTTAATGCGCCGGTAATTTTTTTATTATTTATAAAGAACGTTGGGGTGCTGTTTGCGCCAAGCTCAATTGCGGCGTTATAGTCGCGCTGAACTATCTTTTTAACCGCATCAGAATCGATGTCTTTCTTGAATTTTTCAACGTCTAACTTCAGCTCTTGGGCGTAGCCGATAAAAATATCTTTTGGCGCTTGGGAAGCAGACCAAACAGTTTGCCTTTCGTAAAGTAAATTATACATTTCCCAAAATTTGTTTTGGTTGGCTGCGGCCTCTGCGGCGTACGAACTTATTTCGGCGTTAGCGTGAATATTTGTTAGTGGAAAATGCCTAAAACTAATTTGGACGTCTTTTTCTTTTTTTAGCCCCTCAAAAGCATCGGCGGCGCTGGCACAGGCGGGGCACTGGAAATCACCGAATTCAACAATTTTTATTTTAGCGCTGTCGCTACCAAACTTTTGACCGATCGTGTAATCGATATTAGCTGTATCATTTTTTTTACCGCCAGAGTAAAAGATGAAACCACCGAGCGCTAAAATTGCAACGATTATCACCCCAATAAAAAACTTACCGTCTGAACTCATTTTTTCTCCTTTACAAAAAATATTGTGTAATTAATAAGTAATACCATTACTAGCGAAACTAAACACCAGGTACAATAGGCGTGCAGTACAAATATCTCAATTGCAAGTAAGTATAAGCTAAACCCAAGCCCCATAATTGCACCAATTTTTAACCATAATAGATCGAGTTTTTTGGAGATAAGTACAAGATAAATTAACGCTAACATCGCTAAATACCAAATGATTCCATAAGTAGAAACTGGAACTCCCCAGATAAAAGCGTATTTACTACTTAATACAATTTCGCACGAACCGCCGAGCGAACAGATAACCGAGCTGGGGTCTTTGGCTTTAGTTGTAAGATAAACCGACACTAACGCACCGACAACGGAAAAAACTGTGAGTAATTTAGATTTCATTGATTGTAATACTACACCCTTGAATTCATTAGTAAAAGTGTCATTGATTAAGTATGAGATTAAATAAATATATCGCCCAACAAGGATACGCATCGCGCAGAAAAGCTGACGAGTTAATTAAGTCCAGTCAAGTAAAGGTAAATAATAAAGTAGTCACCGAGATGGGGGTAATGATCAACCCTGATAAAGATAAGGTTGTAATTTCAGGTGAGCCATTAGAGCAAAATAAGCAAGTTATCACTACCTATATTTTAAATAAGCCAAAGGGGGTCGTAACAACGGCGTCCGATCCACAGGGCCATAAAACCGTTTTAGATTTTGTGCCAGAAAAGCCAAGAGTTTTCCCCTGCGGACGTTTGGACGCCGAAACGATGGGGTTAGTATTGCTAACCAACGACGGTAATTTGTGTTACCAACTTACTCATCCTAAGTTCGAGCATAAAAAAACTTATCTAGTTGAGGGGGTTTGTAGAAACCCAAAATACGCAACCGACGAACTTAAAAAGGGCGTAATCCACTTACCGGACGGCGACGCTAAAATCGATGATCTTAAAGTTATAAAATCTTCCGGTAACAAATTAAACTTTTTTATAACAATTCATGAAGGGCGAAATCGAATTGTTCGGCGAATCTGCGCCAAACTCGGCGTAGAGGTGATTAATTTAACACGCACCGAACTAGGCGAATATTCGCTTGAAGGAATCGCCCCGGGAAAATTCAAGAAAGTCAGCTAAATCTTCAATTTTTATTCAATTACAGGTAAAATACTAAGCGTTGGGGCATTAGTTCAGCGGTAGAACAAAGGACTCTTAATCCTTGTGTCACTGGTTCGATTCCAGTATGCCCCACCAAACGAAAGCGCCCCCGTCTAGGGGGTGTTTTTGTTTGGTGGAACTGGGGAGAACCTACAAACCGCAGGTTTGTTGGTTCGATTTCGAGCCGAATGTAATGAGGCGAGAAAAATTGAGCGAAGCGAAATTATTCCAGTATGCCCCACTCGATAAAACGTCAGCCCCTGTGGCTGGCGTTTTGTTGACTTAGGGGCAGACAGGAACGAACCACGCAATTCGAAGAATTGCTGGTTCGATTTCGACTGAGCGAAGCGAAGGAGAAAATCCGAGCGTACGCGAGGATATTCCAGTATGCCCCACTCGATAAAACGTCAGCCCCTGTGGCTGGCGTTTTGTTGACTTTGGGCAGACTGGAAACGAACGTTAGTGAGTATTCCAGTATGCCCCACTACGGAAAATACCCGCCTTGTGCGGGTGTTTTTTAATACCCCTCTCTATTGAAAAACCCCCGCAATTACCGCATACTACGACGAAGCGAATCTTCGCTAATTGCACTTCTTATACGGAGAATGAAATGAGAAAGTTTTTAACGTCAATCCTGAACCTCGCAAAAGCCCTAACACTCTATAGGAAAAAAGAGCGAGTCGAGTTCTCGTACTGGTGGTTCACCACGTTCGTCGGTATTGAGGCGATCATCCTATGGGTTGCCACTTATTGGCTGACTGGGATGATATCGTCCGAGTTCCAGACAGTTCAGTTCAAAACGAGTGTCGTAGTATCAGTTGGTTGCTTCTTGGCTTTCCACCTGATAGCTTCGTTCTTTGAGTTTTTCTTCCATCGGTATGTCTTACACGCCGTAATGTGGAAGTCTTTAAGAGCGTTTGAAGCAAAACACGGAGAGCATCACGCCTTGACTCACGTAAAACCACACAACCGGGAATCGACGGAAGAGGTGGTGGTTGTGTTGAACAAATACCCAATCACCGTCTTTGAGCAGATAAGATCGTCTGCATTCCCTGCGTACGCGTTGATTACTTTCGTTGGGATTTTCGCACCAATTATTGCCTTGCTTCAGTTTACGATGCCAGGACTGCCCTGGATTACGACTGGGCTTGCTGCCGTAATTTGGTCGTTCTACCTGTACGAAGTGTTGCACGCGTTGTGGCACGAAAATCCGACGACGAGTTGGAAGACCTGGATAGAGCTACCGATCGTTGGTAGGTTGGTGAAAAGTGTGTACGGGTTTCATCTTATTCACCACGCCCACCACCGCTCTAACATGGCGATAAGTGGTTTCTTCGGACTTCCGGTCCCAGACTGGATATTTGGGACGTATTACGTTCCAGAAAAGCTTCCGCTAGACAATCATATGACTATGAAAAGAAGCGACTACCCGAATCCACCGCCTCCGTGCAAGTTAATCGCCTGGCTCGACTCAAAGGTGGGTAAACAGGGTGAGTAACGCAGCTGGGTTCAACTTAGAGCTGTTTGCTACAACGCAACAGCTCTTTTTGATAAGATAAGTTATATGACGCTTGGTTTCGATATTCAGGAAGTATTAATACATTTAGGTGTTTGGACAGCTTTTGCAATCATTTTTGCCGAATCAGGATTACTAATCGGCTTTTTCTTGCCTGGTGATAGTTTAATTTTTACCGCCGGCTTACTGGCTTCACGGGGTTATTTTTCACTTTGGCTGTTAATAATTGGTGGTAGTGTAGCGGCAATACTGGGCGATAATTTCGGATATTATTTTGGCAAACGCTACGGTCATAGAATATTTAACCGCGAGGAATCCTTTTTTTTCCACAAAGATCACGTTATTCGCGCTGAAGAGTTTTTTAAAAAACACGGCCCTATCACTATTATTCTTGCTCGTTTTACGCCTGTTGTTCGAACTTTTGCACCAATTCTAGCAGGGGTGGGC
>JACRAP010000009.1 GCA_016213365.1 Candidatus Berkelbacteria bacterium | reverse complement strand
TTTAAAATTTCACGGATAGAATCTTTATCCGCACTTTCGTCGATGGCCCTATTTAGCTCATCAGATTTATGCCCTCTGGAGTTGTAAAATTCTAAGCCAATTCTACGATTAATTATTTCTTTCTTCAATCGATCGTCCGATAAAATTTCTCTCGTACTATTTATATCACTCTCAGAATGATTATCTAAATATCCTAAAAGCTCTTTGGCAACCCAAGATGGGCTGTCCGTCCAATCTAAATAATCTACGCCTAGCTCGTTAAGTTTGTTCTTAACAGAATGAACGGCCGATCTAATATAATTTGAAAATTCTTCAGCGCCGTTCTCGTCAATAAAAATTCTAAGAAGTTTACTATGCCTTATTAACAACTTGTCATTTTCAAGATCCAAGTTACCCACCCTAGCTATATCATTTCTAATAGTGTTTTTTACACCTTTTGGGACATGTTGTTTATTTAGGATATCTCTAAATAATAAATAGTTTTTAACTAAAGACCTTTCTTTATTTGAAAGCGGTTGAATTCTTTCACCACGTTCGTGGGCACTGGCAAGTTCCTCTAAATCGTTATTTATTTTATCGAGCTTGTCTTTTAGGGAAGTATTAGTATCTCTTTCTGTATTATCGTTAGTCTCCTCTCTTTGGTCGTTATTGTCCGTTGCTCCTGCTCGCTGGTGAAGTGCGAAATGTTTTAAGAAATCATCAAGACGAGTTACAGTTAATTTCCTGTGAAATACGCCACCGTCTGTTGTTGCGCCCTCTAAATACGCAATTCTATTATTATTTATATCCACACCAAGCACTGCTACGTCTATTATTTTACCGTCACTGGAAAGCTTTGGGCTCTTAATAATTCGCCCGTCTGGTTGTTTTGTTGCACTTTCAACGTAATACCATTTTTCAAGTTTATTAATGTCGCTTTGTTTAAGCTCAGCTAAATTCTCTTCGGGGTCTAAATTATTCCAATTCCAGTTATCGACTGGTACTGCATTTTGATTTTCGTCTGCAATTCGTCTTATGTACTCGTTAGGCGTTTCAATTTTATCTTTAAGCCGTTCGGACTTATTTTCGGCCGATTGTTCGCTTCGAAGCTTAAATTTATCTATAGCGCCGGGCGGTAAGTCGTTTAAATCAACCGACTCCTTAATCCATTCCTTCTTTTTTGCTTTAATTTTTTTGCCGTCAACTTCACTTTCTTCTTCCGTAACTTTTTCGGTCCACCTTAAAATCGATCCGTCTTCTTCTTTAGAGAAGATATGGTATGAACCGTCGATTTGTTTTTTGGTTATATAGTTATCTGGATTGAATTTATCACCGCCAAACCTTTCAGCAAATCTGCCTAACGATCCACCAGCAATCGAAGACGCCACTAACACCGGTAAAATTCGCTCGGCGACAGTATAAGCAACTACTTTTGCGGTAGTAACGCCCTCGAGTGCGTGACCGCCATATTGACCGATTCCTTGGATTGTTGCCCCCAACTGATTGGCCAAACCAGCTTCTTGCCCAGAAGAATAAAGGAATGAATAGGAGTCGCCGTATTGTTGAACACCGTGAAAAATTGACTGACCGTTTTCCTTGTTAAAGAAATCAAAATCTAGATGTTCAACACCGCCGTTTAGTACCGATGTTAGCCCTGCGATACCACCAACGACCTCGCCAACTGTGTGCAATCTATTTCTGTTTTTTTCAAAGCGCGCTTGTCTTACTTCAAGTTGTTGGTTGGCTTCTTTTAGTTCGTTAACTACAGCGTCCTCGCCTTGTTTGTAAAAAATATCCACTAACTCAACAAGTTTTTTGTTTTTGGATACTGGGTCGCTGTCTGTGTTTGCGTCTTTTGCAATTTCGCGTAACTGATTATACCTAGCCAGTTCGGCGTAAAGTACGTTCGAACGCGCTTCTCTAGTTGTCCCGGTAAAAAGTTCGTACATTTCGGCCATACCCCTACCGCCAACTCCGCCTAGCACAACGCCGCCTGCCGCCCAACCGACGCCACCCGTAAGCAATCCCAGCCCTGCAAGCATCACCGCGCTTATAGCCGTACGTTTATTAAAAACAGTTGAAACTAGTCTGCGTCCAGCTTCTGTGGCTACATTTAGATCGCCAAAATTTGGATTAATTTCGATAACATTTTGGTCGTTATCGTATTTCAAATCGTACTCGCCGCTCATTAACGCCTTAAGTTTTCCGAGCGCAGATTTGCCGTATTTTCCGCGAAGCTCTGCATCTCTAAAGTCTTTAAAGCTAACGTCAAGCATCGCATTTTGAATTTCTTCGGGAGTGCGTGCTTGTTTTAGAACTTCGGTGAGCTGGTTGAGTCTTCGCTCTTGCGCCTCTTCGTTGTTTCGTTTTATTTCGTTATTTTCTCGACGCTCTTTGAGTTTTTCCTTGAAGTTATCGATACCACCCTTTAAACGTTCTCTTAGACTTGTCTTTGTTGGCTCTTCAGCCGATTGTGTCTCTGAACCCGGAGCTACCTGCTCCTCGTTTGGATCAATCCCTGAACCACCGCCTTCAATTCTCATGTTTACGCGGCTTGCTTGCCGGCTTCGATTAACGAAGCAATTTCAGTTTTATAAATTAGCGCTTCTTCCGCAAAGAAGGCTTTAATATCGATTGCTCGTTCTTCTAAAAAGTTCTTTAAAACTTCGCCGTCGTTTTCTGGTAATGCCTCCCATTGTTTAATCTCTTCTTCCGTTAAATTATCGAATACTCTAGCCAATACTTTATTTTCGATAGTTTTAAGCGCTTTGGTATAGATTTCTTCTTTTTGCTCGTCGGTGGCGTCCTGCGCACCCATTAGTTCGAGTAAATCCGCTTCTAATACTTGACCGTAATTTAAACTCATTAAAATCCCCTTTAATTTAGTTTAACACCAGAATAGGGGAATTCAAGGATTAACTTAAATAATCCTTCAACTTCGAAGACTCTTCGTGCTTCTTGAGTTTTTGTAGGGCTTTGGCTTCAATTTGACGAATACGCTCGCGAGTAACGCCGAATTCTTTACCGACTTCTTCAAGGGTATGGGTGCGAACGGAGTTGGAGGTGTCATCGTTGTCTAGCCCGAAACGCATCCGCAAGATTTTTTGTTCGCGCGGCGTTAAAACAGACAGCGATTCTTCGACGTGACCTTTCATTAGCTGGTAGATCGCTTGTTCTTCGGGTGAGATCGCGGTTTTATCTTCGATAAACTCGCCCAAGTTCGAGTCGCCGTCGTCGCCAACAGGGGATTCGAGCGAAACGGTTTCCTGCGAAATCTTCATAATGTGTTCGAGTTTTTCTAAATCTATTCCCAGTTTTGCCGCCAACTCTTCGTGAGTTGGTTCGCGGCCGAGTTCTTGTTGGAGTTCGCGTTGGGTACGCATATAGCGGTTGATAGTTTCAACCATATGAACCGGAATTCGAATTGTGCGGGCTTGATCGGCGATAGCGCGGGTGATCGCTTGGCGAATCCACCAAGTGGCGTAAGTTGAGAATTTAAAACCCTTTTTGTAGTCGAATTTTTCTACGGCGCGGTGCAATCCCAAATTTCCTTCTTGGATTAAGTCCAGTAGCGTTAAGCCGCGACCGATGTATTTTTTAGCGATCGAAACAACTAAACGCAAGTTGGCTTCGGCTAAACGACGCTTGGCCGCTTTATCGCCGCGCTCGATCCGTTTGGCTAAGCGAACCTCTTCTTCACCGTTTAACAGAGCGTATTGGCCGATCTCGCGCAGATACATTCGAACTGAATCTTCGGAAATTCCGC
Source organism: Candidatus Berkelbacteria bacterium (assembly GCA_016213365.1). Taxonomy (GTDB): domain Bacteria; phylum Patescibacteriota; class UBA1384; order 2-12-FULL-50-11; family 2-12-FULL-50-11; genus JACRAP01. The sequence goes on along the minus strand of JACRAP010000009.1, from coordinate 34,667 downwards.
CGACTTCTTCGTCTTTGGCAGCTTTTTTAGTGCCAGTCTCCTCGGTTGGAATATCAAGTAACGGTTTTGGATCGCGAATCTCTACGCCGATAAAAGATAAATAACGCAAAAATTCGTCCATCAGCTCGATGTCGTCCTCTGGGAGAGGATGTGATTGCAAAATTTCTTTATAAGTTACAAAGCCGTGAGCTCGACCTTTTTTAATTAAGTACATTAATTCTTCAGGAAAATTTAAGCCGACGTCTTGCTTAATCTTTTTAGGAACCGCTTTTGTCATTTAACCTCCTTAGTTAGTTCGTTTAGTTGTTGCATTAGCTCGATTACTTTTTTAGTGTCGTTTTTCTCTTGCGCTTGGCGGATTTGCGACGCTAAAAGCTCTTTCTCAGCCTCGCGCGACTTGGTATTAAGACGGCCAAAATGCTCGGTTATTAATTCGGTCGCCAGAGAAGTAGTTAAATTCGGCCAAAGTTCGCTTAACCAAAATTGCCACGAGTCGATTTTCTCACTTAAACGTGAGTCAAGAGTAGTTTTCACCGAGGAAATAAACTGAATTCGGTCGCTGGCCAAAGTTTTATTAGTGTAACACTTTTTTACTACAGAAGCAATCTGCTGGTTGTCGATACTCTGCCAAACAACTTGGTCTAGTTGCTCGGCGAATTTAACTCCCGCTTGTGGCTCGCCAAGAATAATTGCGAGTAACTGCTCCTCCGGAGTGAGGGCGATTTTTGTATTTTTATTCGGTTTTTCTTCGGTCTTTTTTTGCCACATTTTCTCAACAGCGCTGATGATATTTTCGGCTTTTGTTTGGGTTTTGGTGGCGAGTTTGTTTACGCAATACTCGAGCCGAGTCGGGTCTTGAATTACAGCGATAACCGGTAAGAGCGATTTGATAATCTTCTTTTTATTTTCGATGTACTGAATTGATCCAGCGGCAGACAGCTCTTGATTTATTAGCCAGTCGAACATCTCCTCGGCATTTTTTAACGCTTCCGGCCAAGCGGTCGGCTCGTTTTCAAATAATTCACCGGCGTCTTTATATTTGCCAAAATTAATTATTTTTCCGTTTAAGTCCAGTTTTAATAAAATCTCAATCACTTTTTTGGTGGTGGTAATGCCGGCGGTGTCGTTATCAAGTGCGAGTATAAAATTATTGGTGTATTTGCTTAAGGTATTAATTTGCGTTTCGGTAATTGCCGTGCCGGAGCTGGCGACGGTGTTTTCTACGCCGGATTGATGTAGCGCGATAACGTCCATTTGACCTTCAACTAATATCACGAAATCTTTTTGCTTTATCGCACCTTTGGCGAAGTTTAAGCCGTATAAAACGCGACCTTTGTTAAAAATTGGAGTTTCGGGAGAGTTTAAATATTTTGGCTCGATATTGGCGACGGCCCTGCCGGTAAAGGCAATAACGTTGCCTAGCACGTCAAAAATCGGGAACATAATTCGATCGAAGAAACGCTCCGGCGAGCCGGCGTTTTGCAGATCACCAGCGGTAAGCTCGTATTTACTTAAGGTGGCTTTAAGATCGAAATTTTTGGGCGCAAAACCGATTAAAAACTTTTCCTGCACTGCGGAAGTGATTTTTCTTTTTTGCAGATACTCTCGGGCAACTTCGCCAAGTGAGCTCTGGCTAAGGATCCGTTGAAAGATTTTTGCGCTAAGCATATTAGTTCTGTAAATGCGGTCTTTTCGCGACTGAGTTTGATGTTCGGCAGTTGTTCGTGTTTGGAGTGTTACTCCGGCTTTTTGGGCGAGCATACGCAAGGCGTCGCCGAATTCCAGATGCTCGGCTTCCATTGTGAAAGCGAAGATATCGCCACCTTTGCCGCAACCGAAACATTTCCATATTTGTTTTTGGTTACTTACCATCATCGACGGCGTTTTTTCGCTATGAAACGGGCAGACGCCTTTGTAGTTGGCGCCGGCTTTTTTAAGCGCAACGTATTGGCCGATATGCTCGACGATATCTAGGCGTTGTTTTATTTCTTCAATTTCGTTTAATGACATTTTGTTGTTAAACGAAAAACGATTGATGTTGAGTTATTTCGTTCATACCTAAGGTGAATTTAACCCTAAATTAGGGTAAAATACAAAGGCATTTGGAGATTTATTTGAAAGAGTCGCCTAGTGGCCTATTTTGAGCATCGCGAAAAAAGGGCGCTAGGCAGGATGCAATTTGGAAGAGTCGCCTAGTGACCTATCTGAAGCTCGAAGAGCGGAAGAAGGACACTAGAAGCAATCCATTTTGGAAGAGTCGCCTAGTGGCCTATGGCGCCGCCTTGGAAAGGCGGTTTACCCGCAAGGGTATCGTGGGTTCAAATCCCACCTCTTCCGCCAAAACAGAGCCCAACGACGAAGCCTCCCTCTCTGTATTAACACTCTCATTTATAGTAATATGCGAAAGCATTCGAACCTAAGAAAGGGGAGGTCTAATGAATCCTTATATTGGTATAACCGACTTCACAACCTTCGAGCAGGTTGAAAAAATGCTTGAAGTATTTCGAGCGCATAGGAAGCCCAACTCTAAGCGAGTGTTGCACATTGGCGTTATGATGAGTTTCAAGACGCTAAACGGAATCGAGACGAAGTGGACAAAAGCGTTCCCGCCCAAGGAATCGATACAAGAGATATTTCGTCCGACCGACAAAAAGGTGTATTACTGCCTGCACTACGCAGACTATAACGACGACACCAAACCAGACGATATTGCACGCGCAATCGAGTATGCTGGACGGAATGTTAACGGTCTGCAACTGGACATGCCGTGGCCGGATCCAGGGATTATCGCTAAGGCGAACGATCTTGAAGTAATACTCCAGATAGGGAAAGTTGCAATCGAACGGGCAAACAACGACCCAGCAATGGTGATTAGAAGGTTGGGGCGTTACGAAGGCATAATCCACAGAATTCTGCTGGACAAGAGCATGGGTCAAGGAGTGCCGATGGACGCCAACGAACTGATCCCGTTTGCACAAGCGATCAAGGACAGGTTCCCGCAACTTGGAATTGTAGCGGCGGGCGGGCTGGGCCCAGACACCGTCAACTTGGTTGAGCCATTGGCAGCAAGATTCCCTGATATAAGCATTGATGCCCAGGGCAAATTGCGACCAAGTGGGAGTGCGCTGGATCCAATCGACTGGGAGATGGCCGGCGACTATCTAGCAAAAGCGCTGCGCCTTCTAAGTTAGCGTGTCATCATCCTTCACGGCGGCCTTCGGGCCGCCTTTTGTATTTTTACTTACTACTCTTCAACCGATTATTCAGATAATAAACGTAATAACCAACTCCAATTAAGGCGATGCCGGCGATTATTAGGGCAACTGGCCAAGTTAGTTGTTCGGCAAAGTAAACGCCGGTAATTTTAAAGATAAACGCCACCAAAAAGATCGCGCCCCACCACAAGAAAACTCGTTGTTTTAAGGCGATACTTGAGAGCAAAATCCAAAAGACTGCTGGGATAAAGAGCAAATCCCACCACCATCTACTGCTATATAATGCATCAAACGAGCCGAGCGCAAAAATGCCGCCTAAAAATATTGGGATACCAACAACGAATAACGGCAGGGTTATGGTTTTCCATTCGCTATTTCGAAAGGCGTTTGCCAGAAACATATAACTAAACCCAATAGATATCGCGATAAATTGGGAGAAATCGCTTAAAGTAACACCGCCGAAACTTTGAAAATAACTAATTAATGCAGCGTACGCCCAAGTTGCGGATAATATTGTAAATACCAAAAATATCGCTTGTCTAAATCGACTTAACGAAAATCCGTAAAGACCAAGTAAAATTAACGACATCGTTAAATTAACTAAATTAATATCTGAAATTATGCCGTAATTTTTAAATACAACGTACAGGCCAAACGGGAGCACCAGTGCTGAAATCAGAAACATCGCGTCGCTTAATCGGCCAAACTGTTTATTGGCTTGTAGATATACGCCCAGCGCGTAAGCAACTAAACCGGATCCAAGCGTAATTAATAGTCGTTCGATGTTCGAAAATAAATCCCAGTTTCCGGCAACCATGATTACTATGCCTAAAAATACGATTCCGCCGCCAATAAAGTAAAACAGCGAGCTAAACTCCGTATGCTTTTTTACCGTTTCGCCTTTAGAACCAGAAAAGACTGCCTCAACTTCTTCTTGTGAAATTTCGTTATTTTTTACAAGTTCGGCTAAATCTTTTAATAGAGTTTTTTTATCCATTATTTAACCCATCCCACAAAATTAGGGTAACCAATTTGGTAACCCATCACTTTATCACTTAAATTAATTCTTTTACTAAAAACCTTACCCTTTAAGAGCAGTTGATACTCCTCGCGTCCGCCAAAGAAATCGCCGTCGGAATCCATAAAAGCGAACATCCCACCAGTGCCGTAATGCGGCGCTACCGTATAGCCATCGCTAGAAGTTAAGCCGTCAAAATAAGTAAAACTTTTTGCTTGTTCGATAGTAATAGACATACTTTCGTTAGTATTAGTGTTGTAAAGGAAAAATTCTAAGCTTTCCATCTCTCTTGAGTTACAATCAACATCGAATTCACCTAAATCATATACTCTACAATCAAATTTCAACTTACCATTAACTATCATATGGTTTGCGCCAAATTTTGGATTGTCGTTATCCATTACAAAATAGACGAAGTTACTATCTGGTTTCACAAACGATCCCGAGATGAAAATACTTAGCAAAACTACTGCCAAAAATATTACCGGGACCGACAGACTAACAAGTAGCGATTTTCGACCGATTGCCATTAATAGTAATGTAGCACTAATTACTTGTTAATTCATTAGCTGTTAATACTTGATTAGTCTAATAATTTCTTAGATATTCGTGTTATGACGAAACGCTGCACTTGGCCCGGGTCAAATGAACTAATGATTAAGTATCACGACGAAGAGTGGGGAGTGCCTTGTCGCGACGACCAGAAATTATTTGAATATATGGTTCTTGATACTTTTCAAGCCGGTTTAAGTTGGCGGATTGTTTTGAACAAGCGTGAAGGTTTTAGAAGAGCGTTCGATAATTTTGATGCGCAAAAAATCGCCGGATATAGCGAAGAAAAAATACAAGAATTAATTAACGACGCTTCAATAATTCGCAATAAATTAAAGATTCGCGCAACCGTTATTAACGCTCAAAAGTTTTTAGAAATTCAAAAAGAGTTCGGCAGTTTTTCTGATTATTTGTGGGGGTTTGTTGGCAACAAACCAATTATTAATTCCCCTGAAAAAGATTCGGATATCGGCGCCACGTCGCCCGAATCCGACGCCTTGAGTATCGATATGAAAAAGCGCGGCTTTAAATTTTGTGGCTCAACCATTTGCTACGCCTTTATGCAGGGCGCGGGGCTAGTGAACGACCACGTAGTTGGATGCTTTAAGAAATAATTTGTACGAAATTAGTATTGATTCGGGCATCTTAAAGGGTCATAAATATATTTACGATGGCAGAAAATAAAGAATTACTAGCCAAGATCGATAATCTAATGGTTGATCGGTTCAAGGAACAATCTATAGATATCAAAATCCAACTCGCTCCAATAAAAGAAGAGTTGAATGAAGTTAAAGATAGGTTGGATCAGCTTTTTAAGGTAGAGTCAGACGACGTTGGCGCTGCGTTCAAGGATATTATTAAGCTAAACCGAAAAGTTAAAGAGCTCGAAAGAAGAGTCCACGCGCTTGAAAATTAATCATGCTAAACAAGAGTGAGAAAGACTGGCGCGAACAGTTAACCCCCGAGCAGTTTGAAATTTTGCGCCTGAAGGGGACCGATGCGCCGTTTAGCGGCGAATTCGTAGACTTCGACGAAAAGGGCGTATATTCGTGCGCCGCTTGTGGCAAAAGACTTTTTATGTCCGATACAAAATACGATTCACACTGCGGTTGGCCAAGTTTTTACGACGTTGCCAATTCCGGTAGTATCGAACTAACGCGCGACAGTTCGCACGGAATGATTCGCACCGAAGTAACCTGCAAAAACTGCGGCGGTCATTTAGGACATTTATTTGACGATGGCCCGCAAGACAAAGGCGGAAAAAGATATTGTATAAACTCGACGTCGCTAAAATTTAATCGAAAACAATCTACCTAATTTTATAAACCACACTAACGGTATAAGTAACGTCGTTTTCGCCAACTAACAGTTTGGACGAGGTTTGTGGTGCGGCGGAATCTGATGAAACCGTGCCTTCTTTTGTCTCGTACATCGGCATTATGCCACCCCACTGGGCATCAGATACCGACACAACTGATCCTAACTTGAAACCAAGCTCTTTAGCGGACTGATCGGCTTTAGATCTTGCGTCAGCGAGCGCTTTGGCGCGAGCTTGCGACTCGACTTCTTTTTGGGTTTCGTCGGTAAAAGTACTTTGCGGCGAAACACCGTAAAGCGGCGAGGTTGTTACGATATAATCAAATGCCTTTTGGGCAATTGCTGAGTCTGTTGTAACGGCGGTAATACTATATTGTGCGGTGTAACCGTTAGGCGAGATCTCAATGCTTGGCGCGTAACGATAATCTTGATTGGTACTGATATTCTTTTTTAAATCTTTCTCTAAAAATCCAAGAGTGATCAGTTTTGCGACTACGGCATCACCAGTTTTTGTAACTTTACTAATTGCGGCGCTACTTGTATCCGCGTTTGCTGAATAAATCGGGCTGAAAATAAACTTGTTTGGAGCGGCTTTTACGGTTGATTGCCCATTTACAGTTATTACTCTGTCGTTTGCGTTGTAACTTGCCCACGGTTGCCAGATACCAAACATCAAACCAATAACCATTAGCAAAATTAGCGAAATATATTTGTAATTTATTTTTAGAGTTACTTGTTCCATGAAATAATTATACGCTTTTTGTACTAAAACTTAATTAAATATATCTCCTTATACCAAATCCATACCTAAAATAATTTGGGACTGTTAAGGTACGTTTTCGGTATAGACTTGGGCTGGCTAAGTTGTCTATTTTGGCGGTGCCCCTTCGGGGAGCACCACACAACAAGGAGGCCCTAAATGAATCGCTTAGTTAGCGCAATCGTGCTTACGCTTTCCCTCGGTTTTTGCGCAAGCACAGCCAACGCCCAATACACTCGCGACTTTCCAAAAGGTGAATGCACGTGGTTCGTGTACAACATCGCCAAAGAAAACGGCTGGACGATCTATTTCTCGATCAACAGCTACCGCGACGCTTACAAATGGTGGCAAATTGTCACAAACGCCAGTTACCGTAGCCGAACCACATCTGTACCCAACAGCATTATGGTAATTGGCAGATCTATCTACACGCCTTACGGCCACGTGGCTTGGGTGATGGAGAAAAGCTCCGATCGGTGGTTTGTTTACCACAGCAACTTTAGATACGGAACGCTTATTTGCTATGTCGATGGCGTACCGATCTACGGCACTTGGCTAACCAGGGTGCCGGGAACGAGTTACGTTGTGGTTGGAACAAACCCGTACAGCGGTGGCAAGCGATACCCATTACTTGGCTTTCTTGCTCGGTGAAGGATCCCCCGTGTTGACTTAAGTCAGCGCGGGGGGAAGAATTAAGTAATGAAAAACAAACTCGCAGTTATCTTGGCAATACTAGGAACAGTTATTTTAGCTGTTGCCCCGTTTACGCTTGAAAAATACCGTCCAAACACTAGCGCAAATTACGTTATTAAACCAATAACCACCACCACCTTCCCCGATTTAATTGCGCCCGATTTTATCCAAAGTACAAATTCATTATCGATTGATTTTAATAGTTATAAATCGATCGAAGGCGCCGTTACCTATATTTCCTACAGCAAACAATTCTCGGATTTAGTGAATGAAAATGAAAATATTTTAACTTTAAGTAAGGTCGAAAAAACCAATCTAATTAACTCACTTTTGTCTAATACAAATCTGAAGGACTTTGAGTCGAGACAGTTAATAGATGGAAATTACCCAAAACAAACCGGTGGATGGTGGACCACCATCGGCGCCGCAACGGACAGAATTAAAGTTGAGCTAGTTCAATCTAACACCGGCACATTCAGGGGGGTTAGATATTTTGAACAAGTTGGGCAAGATTTGGGGTTTACACCAAGCTATAAAGCGGTATTAATAAACCCCGAGCAAAACAGGATTGTGGTAGTTACGGTCGATCTAACAAATTTAATTGAAATAAAAAAATATATAAACCCAAACACTAGCGATCCGTTAATTAATCAACTAAATGCTTATAGCGCCTTAGAAAATTTTAGAAGCAAGCCGGAGCTAAACGAATTTGTGAGCTATTTAGATGCGTTAGTTAAGGACACGCTAGTTAATTAACATTGACAAAGTATTGTTAAAAATTTAGGTTAGTTTAGATGTCGACGAAGTTTATCTTCGTTACTGGGGGGGTACTTTCGGGCGTGGGCAAAGGCATAATCGCCGCCTCGCTAGGAAATATTCTTAAAAATCACGGCCACTCTATTTTTATCCAAAAATTTGACCCGTATTTAAATGTGGATGCGGGAACTTTAAACCCCGCCGAGCACGGCGAGTGTTTTGTTACCGCCGACGGCAAAGAAACTGATTTGGATTTAGGCCACTACGAACGCTTTTTAGATATTGAGCTGACAAAAGATTCGTCAGTGATGAGCGGTGTAATTTATCAGACCGTTATTGAGAACGAACGTAAAGGCAAATATTTAGGTAAAACTATTCAGGTTATTCCGCACGTAACCGACGAGATAAAACGGCGATTGTACGAAGCGGCCAAAAAAAGTAAGGCGAGAATATTAATTACTGAAATCGGCGGAACGGTTGGCGATATCGAAGCCGAACATTTTTTGGAAGCGGCTCGGCAAGTTGCGTTAGAACAGGGTAGTAAAAATGCGATTTTTGTTCAAGTTGCTTACCTGCCGTTTTTAGAAAGCTCACAGGAGCTAAAAACCAAACCAGTCCAAAACGCACTTCAAAGTTTACGCTCGCGCGGCATTCAACCAGCGATGGTTTTTTGTAGATCGGATAAATCAATCGACGAGCATTCGTTATCTAAAATAGCTCTCTTTGGCGGGCTTAAAAAAGAAGCGGTGGTTGGTGTGCCAACGTTAAAAACAATTTACGCGGTGCCGGAATTATTTAAAAAACTTGATTTAGATAAATTTGTTCTTAAAACTTTGGGGCTAAAAGCAATGAAAATACGAGCCAACGGCTGGCAAAAATTAGTAAAAAGAATTGAAGGCGGCAGCGGCAAAAATATAAAAATCGGTTTAGTTGGTAAATATATGACTATGAGCGATACTTATATTTCTGTGGTTGAAGCGCTCAAAGCCGCATGCTATCAGCAAAATTGCGTCGCTAATATTATTAAAATCGACAGTGAGTATATTCAAAAAAATGGCGTAAAAATTTTGAAAGATTTGGACGCGATTTGTGTGCCGGGCGGTTTTGGCAGTAGGGGGATTGAAGGCATAATAAGTGCGATAAATTATGCGCGCACAAATAATATTCCATTTTTAGGACTGTGTTTGGGTATGCAGCTATCTGTTATAGAATACGCTCGTAATGTTTTAAAAATAAAAGACGCTAATTCGACAGAATTTAATTTAAAAGCAAAAAGTCCGGTAATTAATTTAATGGAAGAGCAAACTCAAGTTTTAATGCAAGATAATTACGGCGCAACGATGCGACTCGGCAGTTTTAAATGCAAACTCGCAAAAAATACTAAGGCGTTAAGGATTTACGGCAAATCTGAAATTGTCGAGCGACATAGGCATAGATACGAATTTAATAATCAATACCGGTCCAACTTTGCTATGGATAATAATTTTGTAATCGCCGGCGAAAATATTGAACTAAATTTAGTCGAACTGATCGAATTAAAAAATCACCCTTATTTTTTGGCTTGCCAGTATCATCCGGAGTTTACTAGCAGGCCTTTAAGACCGCACCCATTATTTTTGGGATTGATAAATGCTTGCGTTAAGCCAGTAAGAAACAAGACAAAAAACCCAAAAAGCACGCATTTGGTATAGAACTAAACAGTTAATTTTAATAATACTGTGGCCATGAATATAGCCACAAAAACTTTGCCCGAAATAAAAAAGCGCGTAATTTCTGGGATTTCCAGTTCTGGTAATGAGTATGCGGTTTACTCGACCGCTCTGTATTTTAACGAAACCGATTACAATTTTAATATCGTCACTTCGCCTAAACCGTTTGAGATTAGCGCAAACGAGGATCGCTTTTGCGCCGCGCTGGGTATTGGTACGGTGTCAAGCAACGCAATCCAACTTTGCGCCGATCAATTACTTGCGCTATCTAGTCGCAGTAGCGCCGCGATTTATTGCAAAAACGCTAAAGTTGGCAAAATAAACGAGCTAAAAGCGATCGGCGAATTTGAAATTGGCTCTGCGAAAGTTAGTTGGACCGGCTCGAGTTTAAATTGCCCAAAAAATTCCGGCGTAATTTATAGTAAGGATAAAATTATTACTAATAATGGGGCAATTAATCATCGCTCCAGCACGGTTAGCTTTAATGATAGTGAAGTAGGGATTGGATTAGTAAAGTTTGGGCACAAAATCTTAGTAAACGAAATAAATTTCAGCGGCAGTATCGGCTTGTTACATAACGATTATGTGTTAATTAGTAACGTGCAACTTGGCTGGAAAATAAAATGCGGCGATATTATCTCAAATTGGAAAGTTGGCGGTTTGCAGCCAAGCGATGCAGCGATAATTTCTGGCGGTTGCGTAATCTCTAAAAGTTTAAGCGACACAGTAATAAATTATCGAAAATACTCGATTCAAAATAACGAGCAATATTCAAAGGCCGAAAACGTTCAGCGGGCGTGGAGCGTTGTAATAAAAACAGCGGGTGGGGAGATGGTGTTACTTTCCTTAACGGCCAACTCACAAATTATGTTGCAACGCGGAATTACCATTATAGATCTTCAAAGATACATCCGTTCGCATTTCCAAGTAGATTGGGCGATTTGTTTTGCAAGGCATACTAAACTGTTATTTAACGCACGAAAGTTTGCTAATAAATCTCTTACAAAGCCGGGTCCGGAACAGGCGTTGTATAGTAGCAATATGAATAGTTATTTATGCGTTACTGAAAAATAGGTCCAGATACTGGATTTTTTTGGTAAAATACTGTATAGTTCCAATTCAAGGAGGGAATATGCCGCATCTGCCATCTGATAGGATTTATGTCTTGGCTCGCCAAGACTGGGTGACGAGGCTGTTTGAATACTTGCTTTTTCCGTTCAGATGCTTCAGCGAAGATTGGCATCTGAGCATCTGCCCGAAGTGTGGTTTTGGCTTGGTGGATATGCGAGAAATGATTGCTGAGTACGAGCGATACCTGGAGTACCAGGATCATCTGGAGAAAATGAAGGAAGATAACCACCTTCGCAGACACTGACCACAATTTCCGTCGCGCCGGCTCGCAAGAGCCGGCGCTAACTTTATAAGTCTTTAGTTTGAGCCGCTACCGGAACCGCTATTGTCTTGGGAGTCGTCGTCCGAATCGTCTGAACCGCTAGAGTCGCCATCGTTATCGTCGTCCGAATCGTCGGAGTCGTCGTCTTCGCTGTCAGATTCGTCGCTATCAGAATCCTCGTCGTTGTCGTCAGATGCATCATCGTCACCGTTTTCAACCCTAGTTACCTGACCGGTAGTTGCGTTAATCTCCACCCTGCCGCCGTCAACAAACTTTACACTATACACAACAACTCCGTCTTCGACCTCAAGCTCAATTTTTCGAATAACTTGACCTGGGCGTCTGCCGCTCGCGATACTTCTTGCTTGCTCTAGGGAAATTGAGGCAACGAACCCAGCTGGGATATCTTCCTCGTTCTCGTTCTCGGCTTCGTCGCTACTTGGATCGAGAATTGCTTCCCCAGTTGTGGCGTTATAAAAAAGCACTCGTCCATCAGATAATTTTACTTTATAAACATATCCAGCGTCTTCGTTTTCTAAGCTAATAGAAATTATTGTAGCCCCGCTTAGACTCGCCTCGGCGATTGTTCTAATTTGATCGACAGTTTTAAGGCTGTTTAAAGACTGGGAGATGTTAGATTTTTCAACTTCTTCTTGGATAGCTTTTTCAACTTGTTGATTGGCATACAAATTAGAGCCACCGACCAGGGCTAGAACTACAACAGCAACAATCACCGAAATTGGTAACGCTGATCCGTACTTAAACATTGATAATATAATGCGCACTATTTATTAGCTCGTCAAGATTACTCTAACGCCTTAGCGAGCAATAATTTCTTTTCGACACTGGCGATTAATTTTCGGGTAGAAATTGCAACGTCTGGTGCCACAGAAACAGAAGTTGTTCCGGCCTTAACCATCGCTTCGGTAATTTCTGGGTAAACGCTCGGGGCTTGGCCGCAGATCGAACAGGTAACATGATTTTTACGACAAACCCTAACAACGTGCAAGATTGAGTTTAAGACTGCTGGATAACGCTCGTCGAATTCGCTGGCCAGTTTCGCCGAATCTCTATCAATCCCGAGCGTTAATTGCGTTAGGTCGTTTGAACCAATCGACACGCCGTCGATGCCTTCTTTTATGTACTCTTCCAATTCCAAAACTGTGGACGGCACTTCAACCATAATCCAGAGCTTAAAGTCCGGCCCCTGTTTCAAGCCGTTGTTATGCATTAGCGTTCGCACTTTTCTAAATTCATCGACAGTTCGAACAAACGGGATCATTACGTGAAGATTTTTCAGATCGAGCCCGTCGCGCACTTGTTTGATCGCTTCTATTTCTAGGGCAAATTCGTCTGGCTCAGCGATGTAACGCGAGGCGCCTCTGTAACCGATCATCGGGTTATTCTCTTGCTCTTCGTATTTTTCGCCGCCTTTAAGCGATTTGTATTCGTTAGTTTTAAAATCGGTAAACCGATACACGACCGGTCGGGGATTGAATGCTTGGGCGATCGTACTAATTCCAGTTGCGAGTTTTTGAACGTACTCGCGACTGCGACCGCCTGCGATCATCGCACGTGGGTGCTCGCCAATTCCAGCGATGATAAACTCGGCGCGAAGCAAGCCAACGCCGTCAACAGGCAGGTGCGAATACTCTTCGGCTTTTTCTGGTTCGGCTAAATTTAAATAAACTTTTGTGGCAGTAATCGGCACCGTTTCGCGGTAGTTTACCGACATCGCCGTTGCAACTGGCTTATCGATATCACTCGAGCCGACTTTACCTTTGTAAATTTTACCCTGCGCGCCGTCAACTGTTACAACCATGCCGGTTTTTAAGGTATGGGTGGCGGTACCGGTACCAACAACGCACGGAATACCGAGCTCTCTACTGACTATGGCGGCGTGACTCGTTCTACCACCAGTATCGGTTACTATCGCCGCCGCCCGGCGCATCGCTGGCACGTAATCCGGGCTGGTCATTTCGGTAACTAAGACATCACCCTCTAAAACTTTGTCGATTTCAGTTGGCTTGTGAATTATCTTAACTGGGCCAGAGCGCAAACCGACTGACGCCGCCGCGCCGCTAAGAATAATTTCAGCTTTTGCTAGATCGGTAGTGGGAGCATCGACTAAACTTTTATTTTCCTTGATTTCTGGAGCTTCGTCTTTTTCGTTTGCTTTTTTCTCGCCAAGCGTTGTAACTGGGCGGGCCTGAACCATATAGAAACTGCCCCCTTCGTACGCCCACTCGGTGTCTTGCGGTTTACCGTAATGATCCTCCACCTGCTTACCGATTTTTGCCAGAGCCACAATTTGCTCGTCGGTAAGTTTTGGATTTTTCATTTGTTCGGGCGTTAAGTTTCTATGAACATTTTCGCCTCCGGCTCCCGGTGAAGTATCGCGAATAATTTGCCACTCCTGCGCGCCGATCTCTTTAGAAACTATTTTAAAATCGGCTTTATCGACAACGTAATGATCCGGTGTAACAGAGCCAGACACGATCGCCTCGCCTAAACCCAGTCCGGCGTCGATCGTAATTTTAGTTGTATCTTCGGTAACGGGATCGACGGTAAACATAATGCCAGAAACTTCGCTTTGTACCATTTTCTGCACCGGCACGGCGATGCCGACTTTCATATGATCAAATTTATTTACGGTTCGATAATAAATCGCCCGCGCTTCAAACAGCGACGCCCAACATTCGCGAATCGCTTTTATTAGTTGTTCCTTGCCTTCGATATTTAAGAATGTCGCTTGTTGCCCGGCAAACGACGCGTCTGGCAAATCCTCGGCTGTGGCGCTGGAGCGAACCGCAACCGGACCTTCGTCCATTTCGCCGTAGGCCTTTTCGATCGCTCGCACTAAATCGGCCGGTAGTTCAAACTCCTTAACCGCTTTTTGAAGCGACATCGCAATTTGGTTGAGTTTTTTAGAGTCTTCTGGATCCAGCGCGGCAGTTTCTTTTTGAATGAATTTGTCCAAGCCGTTTTCGATCACAAAATCAAAATACGCTTGGCTGGTTACTATAAACCCCTGCGGCACCGGTAAGCCGGCTTTAGTCATCTCACCAAGATTTGCGCCCTTTCCACCAACAAGCGGGATATCTTCTTTAGTTACCTCGCTAAACCAAACAACTTGTTTTACTTCCCCTTCCTTCATCTATATAAGCTTAACTTGAATTTTACTTTTCTTCTAGCTGTGCTACAAAGAAATTAAGGAGGCCAGATTGTGGTGACTCGTGGACATTTGATATCAGATCTTTTGGCAAGTGATGAGCTGCGATCAGCCCTGGAGGAGCTGATTCGCTGGCAATTCCCAGATCCATGCGATGAAGTACCGAACGGTTTATTGTTTCTCGACACCGGAGACGATGCAGTCGTGGCAATTAACCCATATCATCGTCAAGTGATTGTGGGTGATGACATCCCTGAGGAATTTGCTGACGAATACGCAACAAGCGTAATTAATCAGCATCTCGAGCGGATGATCTACTTCTTGCTCTCGCTTGAGAAGCGCTCAGATGAACATTGTAAAAAAGTTCGATGCATGGAAGAAATGAACAGATTTGCCCTGATTCACGACTCCCGCTGTTGAAGTTTCCGCCCGCCGCCCGCAAGGGCGGCTTAAAATTACTTAATTAGTATCGAGTTTTTTAATCGCTTCAATGCCAAACCCCCTTCTTTGTAATAGCGCAATCAGGCGGCGCTTGCGAACAAGTGGGTCGAGGTGTTGCCACTGACGGAGTTTGGACTGAATTAATTCTTCGGCAATTTTTAGTTCGACCTCGTTATCTATTGCTTTAATAGTTTTATTAATAATTTCTTTATCCACCCCCTTTTGAAGAAGTTCTAAAGAAATCCTAAACTTTCCCCGGCGTGAATATTTTAATTTGTCGTTGGCGTAAGCTTTGGCAAATTTTTGATCGTCGATGGCGCCGACTTCTTGTAACTGTTTTAAGGCGCTTTCAATGTCTTCGCTTAAATATTTTTTTTCTTTCAATTTTCGCTCCAATTCAAAACGCGACTTTAACCGGTTCTTTAATAAAAAAGAGGCGTAAGCGAGTGCGCTTAGACGCCCCATTTTTTTACTCTGGCTCTACGACGGTATTAATCTCACCGCTTGCCGCTTTAGAGCGAATCTTTTCTTCTATTTCGCCGGCGAGTTTTTTATCGCCGCGCAGGAATGCTTTGGCAGCCTCCCGTCCCTGCCCAAGTTTCTGCTCGCCGAACTGGAACCACGCGCCGGCTTTATCAATTAAACCAAGTTTCACACCCAAATCAAGCAAATCGGCTTCGCGGCTAATTCCGTCGGCGAACATCAAATCAAATTCCGCAGTCCTAAACGGCGGCGCCACTTTATTTTTAACAATTTTAACCCTAACCCTGTTACCGATGGCGTTGTCGTCGTCTTTAATTTGTTCGCTGCGTCTAATATCTAAGCGAACCGAGCAGTAGAATTTTAGCGCGTTTCCGCCCGGAGTAGTTTCTGGGTTGCCGAACATTACCCCAATCTTCATACGAATTTGGTTAATAAAGATTAGAACTGTTTTGGATTTAGAGACGGCGCCGGTTAGTTTTCGAAGCGCCTGGCTCATTAAACGTGCCTGAACGCCCATCATCGCGTCGCCCATTTCACCTTCGATTTCGGCGCGCGGCACTAACGCCGCAACAGAGTCGACAACGATAACATCAACTGCATTAGAACGAACTAACGTTTCAACAATTTCGAGCGCCTGCTCGCCGGTGTCTGGCTGAGAGATTAAAAGTGAGTTTAAATCCACACCGAGCTTGGTTGCGTAAGACGGATCGAAGGCGTGCTCGGCGTCTACCAGCGCTCCTAAACCGCCGGCTTTTTGAGTAGAGGCGATCGCTGAAAGCGCTAACGAAGTTTTACCGGAAGATTCTGGTCCGTAAATCTCAATAATTCTGCCGCGCGGGAAACCGCCAACTCCAAGCGCGACGTCGAGAGATAGCGATCCAGTCGAGATCGCCTCTATATCTAAATGCGTCTGCTTGCCCATAAGCATAATCGAACCCTCGCCAAATTGTTTTTCGATTTGGCTCAGCGCAGCTTTGAGCGCTGCTTCGCGGCCAGTTGGCTGCGCCTCTTCTTTATTTTCGTTTTTTGTTTTTGCCATTACTCCTCCAAAATTTAACTTGTGTGCTCAACATAACATAGTTTTTGTTCAAAACAATCCTTAATTCGTACTTAATTAGTTGTTCGCCGAAGGCAAGCTGGCTACATCGCTATCGTATAGAACTTTAACAACCGTCTGCGACTCTTTTTGGGCGCGACTAATAGATTTAATAACAATTTCGTTTAAGCCGGGGGAGAGTTGAACGTCTTGTTTAAACGATCCGTCGGTTGAAACAAGTACCGGCTCGGAGTTAATGGTAAGCGTTGCGCCACTGACAGTTTTACCGGCTAAGTTTGCGGTGTCGACTTTACTGGTGAACTGTGCTGGTGTGGAAAGCGAGATCGTTGGCGGAGAAGAAAATTTTTGTAGCTGTGTTGCTACATAACTAACCATAGCAATAAAGACGAAGATCGAAAAAATAGCGCCGATAAGCTTGGGGGTAATTAGAAACTGCCAATCAGCCATTCTCTTTGGAGTAATTCTGGCTGGGGCAATTGCGCTAAAACGTGATTCGCTTCGCTCTTGGCGATACATAGTGATAATTTTTTCTGGATTGAGTTTTAGTATTTCGGCGTACGAGCGGACAAAACCGATGTTATACGCTTCGGCTGGAAGACTTTCGTATTCTCCGGCCTCGAGTGCGCGCAAATATTTCAAGCAAATCTTTGTTTCTGCTTCTACTGCTTCGAGTGTAAAATTAGCTTTTGTTCGAGCAGACTTTAATATTGAACCGAGCGAGCGCTTGCGCGATAATTTTTTAGTGATAAATCCCGTCATCCGTATTTTTTACGATACAGAACAATAACGAGAAATTCAATTGTAAAATTCTAAACCCAAAGTTCTAAGCTCAAAACTCTAAGTTCTAAACTCAAAACTGATAAATTTATGGTTATTATTTTAGAGTTTTGTGTTTGGGGTTTAGGGTTTAGAATTTTGGGTTTAGAACTTTGAGTTTTATCCCCTAGGGTCCTTGGTATTCGCCCGGCTCAACTAACACGTCGCGCGGTTTTGCACCATCGGCAGGGCCGATTACGCCTTCCGCTTCTAGAATATCAAGTAATCTCGCCGCCCGAGCGTAACCGATTTTTAAGCGTCGCTGTAACAGCGAGGCCGATGCCTTGCCGGCTTGAATACAGAGTTCGCGCGCCTCGTTAAACAGCTCGTCGTCATCAGCTCCGCCGTCAGCTGCGCCAGGACCACCCTTAATACCTGAACGATAAGTAGTAATTGATTCGTCGTAAATCGGTGGTGCTTGTTTTTTAATAAAATCGGTAACTGCTCTAATCTCTTTATCTTTTAGAAATACCCCCTGAACACGGCGCGGTTGCGGCTGATCGTTACTTAAATACAGCATATCGCCTTTGCCGAGCAGTTTATCGGCGCCAGCTTGATCTAAAATAGTTCGCGAGTCGGCGTTACTGGCAACGGCAAAACCAATTCTGGTGGTGATGTTGGCTTTAATAAGGCCGGTAATTACATCTACCGACGGTCGTTGGGTAGCAACAATCAAGTGCATGCCAACGGCGCGAGCCATTTGCGCTAATCGCACAATCGACGCCTCAACTTCGTTAGCGGCTTGCGTCATTAAATCAGCTAACTCGTCAATTACCACTACTATATACGGCATTTTTTGTTCGCCCTCTGGTAGCGATTCGTTATAAGCGGCGATATTTCTTCGGTTATGCGACGCTAATTGTTGATATCTTCGTTCCATTTCTGCAACCGCCCAGCGAAGCGCCGAGATAATTTTGTCCGTTTCGGTTATTACATTAGTTAACAGATGAGGTATGCCGTTATACTCTACAAACTCGACTCTTTTTGGATCAACTAGTAACAAACGTAAATCAGCGGGGGAGTTTTTGTAAAGTAGATTAACTAGAATTGCGTTCATACAGACCGATTTTCCTGAACCAGTCGAGCCGGCGATTAACAAGTGGGGCATTAATTTTAAATCGGCCGCCATTACCCTGCCGGCGACGTCGCGACCAAGCGCAAGCGATAAATTTGAGGATACGTCTTTATACTCCGGCGCCTCAAGCACTTCGCGCAAACTTACTGTTGCCGCAACTTTATTTGGCACCTCAATACCGACCAGCGATTTACCAGGAATCGGCGCTTCAACTCTAATCGGGTGGGCGGCGAGCGCAAGCGCTACGTCGTTGGTGCGAGCGGTAATGTTTGTAAGTTTTACGCCTTCGGACGGCTTAAGGGTGTATTGCGTTAGAGTTGGACCGACGTTTACTTCGCTCATCGCCACTTCGATTCCAAAATCCTTAAGCGTTTTTTTGATGATCTCTACGTTTTTGCCGATATCACCAGCTTCGGCTTTTGTTGATGCGGAGTAGTCAAGCAGATCAAGCTGCGGGAACTCCCAGTTACCGCTACTAGCAACCAGCGCTACCTGGGAGCCGGAATGGGCTGGATTCATGGTTTTAACAGGGACGCGAGAGTTTTCGTTAATTTTTACGCCCTTGCCTTGTGAGTTATTTATTTGAACGTGCTCAAGTAAAGTTCGTAGCGACGCGTTAAAGGCAAGTAAAATCGCCACCACCGTTGCGCCGATAATGGCAACAAAACCAGCAACATTGCCTAAAACTGAAGTAAAAACTCCTGAAACGCCTACGCCGATCGATCCGCCGTAACTATAAAGAATCCCGGGAATTAAGAAAAATAAGGCAATAACACCGATAATACTTGTTGCGTGAAGCACGTCGCTTTTAATAAGCAACAATCGAACGCCGATATAAACAAAAACAAACGGAACAAAATATCTAAGTAAACCAAATAGGTTGTTTGAGATTTTTGAGAAGGTTTGGCCGAAATCGCCGGCTAAATTAAACAACCCCAAGCCAAATAATACCCCAAGAATTAAAAGAATAATCGCGATAATTTCTCTGGCAGTATCGGGCTCAACCGCCCAAACTAGATTGTCTTTTAACGTTGGCACGCGCTTGCGCCGGCTGTATCTACGCCGCCGTGAAAATATTCCCATAACAACAGTTTAGCAACCTTGGGTAATAATTAAAGTATAGGAGTGAAAATTATACTTGTATAACAACTGCTATAACACTCACCTGGAAGTGTTAAGCTGTGGTTATACTTGTATAACCACAGCTATTACCATCGGGTGGCGTTGGGTTTTCTCGAACAGAAAATCTGCCATCTGATCGCGTAAGTTCTTTTTAAAACCGTCCCAGTTAATGTTAGTACCGCGTGCGGTCGCACCTGTAAGCGCTCTACGCGCAAGCGCTCTTGCGCCACCGATTAAATCTTCCGACTCTTTCATATAAACAAATCCCCTGGAGATAATATCGGGCGAAGTCAGGATTTTTCCGGTTTTACTATCGATCGTTAAGATAACCATAAATAAGCCGTCTTGGGCCATGGTTTTACGATCGCGAAGTACGATCTCACCAACATCGCCGACGCCGATACCGTCGATTAAGACTTGTCCGACCGGTACTTTTTCGTCGGTTACTCTACCAACACCGGCGCCCTCGGCAAATTCGATTACCTGGCCGTTTTCAACGATCAAGGTGTTCTCTTCTTTAATGCCTAGCTCCACACCCAATTTTCGCATCTCAACAAAGCGTCTATAATCGCCGTGAATTGGGATCATATATTTTGGTTTAACGATGTTTAAAATGTGCTTAATCTCTTCGCGCGAGCCGTGGCCTGAGGAGTGAATATCCAGCTCCGATTTTGTAACCACTTCTGCGCCAGCGCGATATAGGTTGTTAATACTAGTTTCAACCGCTTTCTCGTTACCCGGAACGGTCGAGCTTGAAAGCACAACAGTGTCGCCTTTTTTAATTCGAACGTGGCGGTGTTCGCCAGAGGCCATTCGCGAGAGCGCCGAGCCCTCTTCGCCCTGCGAGCCGGTACTCATAATTACGATTCTGTCGTCTGGTAATGTGTTAATCGCGCGAATATCGCCCAAAATTCCTTGCGGTACTTTTAGATAACCAAGCTCCATAGCGATATTGGTGTTTCGCTCCATCGATCGGCCGGCCAAAAAGAGCTTGCGACCAGTTTTGGCACAGGCAGAAACAACATGCTGAATTCGGTCGATTCTGGAAGCAAAACTTGTTACGATTACGCGTCCTTTAATGTCGGTAATAATATCTTCGAGCGATTTACTTACAACCGTTTCGCTTAAAGTGTGCCCAGGTTGGAGAACACCGGTTGAGTCGGTTAGCATCGCCAGCACACCACGCTTTGACAACTCGGCTAATTTGTCGAAATCGGTCGGTTTACCGAACGCTGGAGTAAAATCTACTTTCCAGTCGGTGGCGTGATAAACCAGTCCGGCCGGAGTAGTGAAAGCGATACCTAAAATATCTGGGATCGAGTGCGTCATCTGGACTGGTTCAATTAAAAACTGACCGATTTTTATTTTTTCACCAGAATTAATTATTCGAAACTCGGCGTTTTGAATACCGTGCTCTTCGAATTTTGCCTTAATAAAGCCGGCTGTGAGCGGTGCGGTGTAAATCGGCACTGGGAATTTTGGCCAAATATACGGCATACCGCCGATATGGTCTTCGTGACCATGGGTTACAACGAAGGCCTTAATTTTATCGCGATTTTCTTCTAAATAGGTTGTGTCGCAAATTACGTAATCGATACCCGGCATATCTGGGCCAGGAAATTTTACGCCGGCGTCGACAACGATAATATCGTTGTTGTACTCGAACACCAGCATATTTTTATCGCCAGTTTCGCCCGATCCGCCAAGCGGAATTATTCTAAGTGTGTTAGCGTTAGCCCGGCTAATTACGCGGTTTTCGCCGGCAGTTACTAGCGGCGCAACTAAATTTGGTCGGCGCGAACGAGTACGGTTGGTTCTATTTCTAGAGGGCTTGGCATCGCCTTCAGAGCGCGGCGCGCGATTTTGATTTCGCTGATCGGGTCGGTTATTATTGCGCCGACGGTTGTTTTTCTGTCGATTTGGCTGGTTTGGGCCAGGGTTATTTGTTTTTGGCTTTAATACCGAACCGGCGTCGGAGATATCTATCGCTGGGGGTAGATTGTTGTTTGTATTTTCTTGCTTGGGCAAAGGGGTAGGTTGTGGCTTATCGCCTACTGAATTATTCAAAATATATTCCTTTCTATCTTGTTAGTTACCTTATGGGGAGTACGGTAAATAACGTTTATTAAAATAATTATATCTAAATATTTGAGCGCGGTCAACCGATCCGATCCATTATTTCTGGGATTTTTGCAAAATCGTTAAGTAAAGTTTGGCGCATCGAACCGTTATAAAGCGCCGCCGCTGGATGATAAAGCGGTAAGTATGCTTGGTTTTCTATTGAAAGTAACTGTCCGTGAAGCTTGGAGATCGGTTCAGTTATTTGCGGTAAAACCGCTTTTAGGGCGTGGCGACCCAAAAAACAAATTAATTTTGGCTTAATTATTGCGATTTGTTTAAGTAGAAACGGCTTTTGATACTCAATTTCTTCTGGTAGCGGATCTCTATTTTCTGGTGGCTGATATTTTAAAGCGTTAGCGATAAATACATCTTCGCGTTCTAGTCCGATTGAGTTTAACATTTCGCTTAAAAATTTTCCGGCGGCGCCCACAAACGGCCGTCCAGTTTCGTTTTCTTTTGCGCCCGGCGCTTCACCGATAAACATAATTTCGGCATCAGGATTGCCTTCGCCCGGAACTGGATTTTGGTCGGGGCTGAATTTACATTTTTGACAATTGGCGATGCGGTTTGCCACTTCGTGCAGTGCTTCTTGCTTAGACATACTCATTTAGGGTCAGTATTAACCAAGCATTAACTTAATTCAATATCCAAACAGTACCTCTGCGGTATGGAACCAAACACAAATAAGGCGCTATTTTTATGCCATGAAAAACACAAGATTTATTTTAGTTGCACTTTGGGCCGCAGTATTAGTAGCTTTGCCGCTTAGTTCGGCAGATGCATTTTCGTACGCTGGTTATAGATGGAAAGGGACTTTCCCTACGGTTGGAATGGACTTAAGGGGGCTTAATTTAACAAGCTGGAAAAGTTCAGCAAAGACGGTTATGAGCGAGTGGAACAGTAAGGAAGCGAGGTTTTTGTTTTATTCAAATGACAGCTCTGCGAACAAGGCCTACGTCTATTATGACTATTACGGCAATTTAGCTTTTGCCAAAATTTACACCTATCCTTTTACAAAAACTATTTACAAAGCACACGTCTATGTAAATAACTTTTATAGCTACAACCCGCCTTATACTTGGGGCACTTGGTACGACTTAAAAACCGTACTTAGACACGAATACGGTCATCTACTAAAATTGGAACATAACGGTAATAGTAGCTCTTTGATGTATGCGTCCATCCCGCCAAAAACTGTTAAATACATCGGAACCGATGAAGTAAATGGAATTAGATATATATATGGAAGGAGATAAATGAATAAAAAAAGTGTATTAATAATGGGAGCTGTAATCTTTGCCTTGATTGCAGCTATCGAGTTGCCGCACATGGGGACGGCAAATTACAGACCGCTAGTTGCAAAAATGAACGTGTCAGAGCTATCTGCAACTGCAACAGAGATAGTTGAAGCCACAGTAAAAAAAGATTTGGGAACAATTAGGGAAGTTGATTCGGTTGACGGCGAAGATATGGTGTATACAAGATACCTATTAGCCGTTAAAAGTGTCTTAAAGGGTTCGCCAGCAAAAGAAATAACAGTAAGAGTTGCTGGTGGTAGTTACTTAACAACGCAAATCGTTGCGGAAGATCAGCCCGTCTTTAGCGAAAATCAACAGACAATTACCTTCTTGTCCAAACCCTCGAACTGGAACGGTGACTACCGAGTACTTGGCGGGTTCCAGGGCAACTTTGCCGTAACTGGTAGCGAGGCCGTACAAAACGAAACCGGCGAGAAATTCGTGACAACAGAATTAATCAATCAGATTAAATCTAGTGCCCAAAGCACAAAAAAGATCGTTCAATAGAAGGGAACAGCTACAAAAAAGCTAGGGTTTTCACCCTAGCTTTTTTAATTCTTTTATATATTTAGACAATTCGTACTAGTGAAATTCGGCCGCGCTCGTTGTCCACTTCTTTAACGCGGACCTTTACGCTGTCGCCAACTTTTACAACATCTGAAACGTTTTGAACAAAGCCACCTGTGCCAAGCGACGAAACGTGAATCATGCCGTCTTTATTTGGGGTTATCTGGACAATCGCGCCGATCTCTTTGCCGGAGTTTTTATCTTTTACGATACTAACAACTGGGCCAGTAAACTCTTCGCCGACTTCCAGAGCTTTGCCGATACTTTCAACGATTTGCTTAACGCTCTCGGCAACTTCGGCGTTGTTTGAAGTAATCATAACTAAGCCGTCGTCTTCGATATCAATATTAACTACTTCGCGTCCGCCGTGATCGTCGATAATCTTATTAATTGTTTTACCGGCAGGACCGATTAATTCGCCGATTTTCTCTGGATCAATATTGGTTGTGATAATTCTTGGTGCGTATTTAGAGAGTTCTTTTCTTGGCTCGGCAATAGTTTCGAGCATTTTATCTAAAATAATCATTCTGGCACTGTAGGCGTCGGAAAATGTTTGTTTAATCATCTCGGCGGTTAATCCTTTATTTTTAACGTCAAGCTGAATTGCGGTAATACCGTCGCGAGTACCGGCAATTTTAAAGTCCATCTCGCCGGCAAAATCTTCTAGTCCTTGTAGGTCGGTTAAAACTTGGAAGTTATCATCTCCCTCTGTCACAAGACCCATAGCGATACCAGCAACCGGTTTTTTTATCGGTACGCCGGCGTCCATTAAGGCAAGGGTGGAGCCGCAAGTGGCCGCCATCGAGCTCGAGCCGTTTGAACCGAGCGTTTCGGTAACTAAACGAATCGTGTAAGGAAATTCTTCTTTGGAGGGGATCATCGGCGCTAGGCCTTTTTCAGCTAAAGCGCCGTGACCGATTTCGCGCCTGTTGCCGCCGCCGAGTTTTTTTACTTCACCGGTCGCATAAGGCGGGAAGAAATAGTGGTGAATGTAGCGTTTTTTGGAGTTCTCTTCCATAGTGTCGATCCACTGCTCTTCGCCCGGACCGCCAAGCGTGGCGACCGTTAAGGCCTGTGTTTCGCCCCTGTTAAATAATCCTGAACCGTGAACGCGCGGCAGTAAACCAACTTCCATCGACAGCTCTCGGATCTCGTCCATTTTGCGGCCATCTGGGCGTTGTTTCTTTTCGATTATCAACGCACGGATTGCTTTAAGATAAGCAACGTTGAGTGCCTCTTCAACTAAGGCGGAATCGAGATCTTCGGCGTGAGCTTCGACAGTTTTGGCAGTTAACTCGTCGAGTAATTCGGTTCGCTTTGCGATATCAGTCTCTGTTACTAACGCGTCGATTTGATCTTTAATTTCGGCTTTAATTACCGCCCAGTGCTCCGGATCGGTGTGCTCAACTTTTTCTTTATCTGGATTGATGAATACTTTTTGCGGTTCGATAGTTGCGGCGATTGCTTTTTGGGCAAATTCGAGCGCGTCAATCATGGTTTTCTCGTCGACTTCGTTTGCGCCCACTTCGATCATAGTAATTTTGTCGGCGCCACCAGAAGCAAGTAAGTCTAATTTGCTAGTTTCAAGCTGTTCTAAAGTTGGGTTCAAAATAAATTCGCCTTGTTCATCCATACCAACGCGGACTGCGCCGACCGGTCCTTCAAACGGCGCGTCGGTTTGGGTTAAGGCGGCGGAAGCGCCGATTACAGCCATTGCAGTTGCGTCGTGCTCGTCGTCGTAGGCAAGAGTAGTAATAATTATCTGAACATCTCTGCGGAATCCTTTTGGAAACATCGGGCGGATCGAGCGATCGACAACGCGACTTTTAAGAATCGCTTCTTCGCTTGGACGGCCTTCGCGTTTCATAAATTTTGAGCCGGAAATTTTACCGGCGGCGTACATTCGCTCTTCGTAATCAACGGTCATTGGGAAGAAATCGGTGCCGTCTTTAGCTTTACTGGCAACGCCAACGGCAACTAATAAAACCGTTTCGCCGCAAGTTACTAAAACTGATCCCGCTGCTTGTTTAGCGAGTTTTCCGGTTTCTAGTTTTAATTCTGTCGCGCCGAAGGGGATAGTGGTAGAGATTTGCTTGGACGGCATCTTTTGCCAAATTACTTTCTTAAACCAAGCGAGGCGATCAGTTTTTTATACTGCTCGTTTTCTTTGCGTTCCATATAGCTAAGTAAGCTACGGCGTTGGCTAATCATTTTGAGCAAGCCCATTCTGGAGTCGTTATCTTTTTTATGCTCGTTTAAATGCTTGGTAAGCATATTAATTTTTTCTGTTAGCACCGCAACTTGGACAGCGGTAGAGCCGGTGTCTTTTTCGTTACGCTGAAACTTTTTAATTGTTTTTTGTTTGGTTGATTTTGTTGCCATATGTACCCTATATTATACGGAAGAATTTGTAATTCTTCAATACTTTAGTTTATACCGTTTTTGGCGCGGGCGATTTCGCGAATTCGGTTGATTACTTCTTCGGCTTTTTTGGCGTAATTATCGGTTTCGATATCAAATCCGGCCGCTAAAGTGTGGCCGCCACCGCCAAATTGTGCGGCGATACTGGCAACGTCGTATTTCGGGCTAACAGAACGCAAGCTGGCTTTTAGCGTGCCGTCGATTTGGCAAAGCAACACAACAAAGTTAATGCCTTCAACAGTTTTAAGAAGTTGGTCGATTAAACCGTCGCGCTCTTCTAAATCGGCGCCAACTGCTTCGAAGTCTGATTTTGACAGCGTTACCCAAGCAAACTCGAGCTCTTTTTCTTCGCGGATGTTAGTTAAGGCCTTGCCCCAAAGCTTTAAGGTTGAAAGCGGGCGCGATCTAAACACCCGATCGATAATTTGTTGCTGTCTAGCGCCTGTGGCAACTAACTGCGCGGCGATGGTAAGCGCCTTTGGTGTTGTCGATTGGTTTTGGAAACTGCCGGTGTCGGTAGTAAGACCTGTTAGTAAGCTAGTTGCGACTTCTTCGTCGATTAATTGCTCGCCCTTACCGAGCGCTTCGATTAGCGAAACTAGCATCTCGCAAGTTGAAGACGCTGTCATATCGACCCAGTTAACTTTGGCAAAATGACTGTTGGTAGCGTGGTGGTCGATGTTGATAGTTGGGGTTTCGAAAAATAGATCTGGGGTTTCGGTATAAATACTGCCAAGTCGTTCGTTGTCGGCGCAATCGAGCATTACTACCAAGTCGTATTTTGGCCGAGAGCGGGTGACGCTTACATCTTCTGGCATCAGCGAGCCGTGTTCTGGCGAAACGACAATTACCACTTGATGATCTTCGCTAATTTTTTTGTGCCCGAGTTTTAATTCTTCGCCGGTTTGACGCGTGTCGATGGTAATAATTAAATCGTTGCTGGCGGAGAATTCGGTTAGTACTTGATCGTAGGCGTTTAAGTAGTTAAAAACTTTTGGCACTACGCCAAAATATACAACATCTGCTTTTTTACCGAGCTTCTCGATAACCTGTTTTAGGGCTAAAGTTGCGCCAACTGCGTCGCCGTCTGGGTTCTTGTGGGTCAGTAAAAGAATGTTACTAGAAGCGCGAATTAGTTCTACGATTTGGGCTTTAGTCGATAGTTCCATACTTTTGCCAGTATAGCGCGATTTTAGATTCAATCAAGAGTTTCAAATTGTGTTTATTGCTATTATCCTCGGTTTTTGCTAAAATTCTCTTATGCCAATTAGTAAAAGTGCCAAAAAAGCATTACGAGGTTCCGAAAAGAAAGCAGCGCGAAATCGTTACCGAAAAGCGCTACTTAAAGAAGCTCTAAAAAAGAACGACAACTCCACTATTTCCTTAATCGATAAGGCCGCTAAGTGGGGGATTATTCATAAAAACAAAGCCGCTCGACTTAAAAGCAAACTCAGCGCTGTAATTGTTACCGCGCCAAAAACCAAAAGCGTAACCGCTAAGCCAAAAAAGGCCGCGCCAAAAACCGCTACCTCAAAGACAAAAAAGTCTACCTCTAAAAAAACTAAGTAATAGTTTCGTCTTATTCGAATTTTTAGCTAAGATAGACTAACGATGTTAGGGAAGTTTTTCAACTGGCTATTTTTGCTTAAAGTAGTGATTATTTTAGCGGTAATTGCCGTAATAATTATTGTAAGCATCGGCGTAATTTTGCCGGTTAGCGGTAAAAGCATGGAGCCGAATTTTAAAAGCGGTCAAATCGTATTAGTTGAAAAAGTCAGTCGCTTAAAAAATAAGCCGCTAAAATACGGCGATATCGTTGCCGCCAAATTCCCTGCCGATCCTGACAAAACTCGATTAATTAAAAGGGTGTTAGGCCTCCCGGGCGATCGGATTTACGCTGTAAAAGGGGTTATTTTTCGTAACGGCGAAACAATCACAGAAAACTACAGCCCAATCTTAGGCGACCCAGGGTATAGCGAATTAACAGAAATTACCCTGAAAGAAGACGAGTATTTTCTGGTGGGCGATAATCGAAGCGGCTCTAGCGACTCCCGGCTTTGGGGGCCGGTTCAAAAAAGCGACATTCAAGGCCGCGTAATTTTAATTCTAATTCCGTTAAAAATCGTATCAATTTAACGACTACTCGGCTCGCTAGAAATATAAAGCGCGTGCGATAGATAACCGAAAATTGGGAAAATTGAGTTGGCAAATTTATCGATAGTACTGATGTTGTCCGCCAAATACCACTGCGGACTGCTAAATGGTAAGTGATAAAACCTGCGCGTCCATTCTTGCTCGCACTCAAACACAATCGCGTACGGCAAATATGCTAAGTACAAATCTTGACCGCGCGCAGTGTAGTTAATTGGCTCGCTTGAACTTAAATAATTTTTAAACGACAGCCACTTTGATAACTCACGATCGCCGTAAATTGTTCGAACCGGCATTCCTTTTGAGTAAATAAACACCAAGATCGCCGAAACGATCATACCGCCCCAAAGAAATATCGAATAAGCGTTATCGATAAACAGAATATTAATTACTAAGCCGATTATGCCCAGTACCGTCATCGCCACCCCGGCAGTTTGATAGCGACGATGAAGTGTTAGCGGATTAGTGTAAAAATACCCGAGCTCGTTAATTTTTTTGTATGCAAGCACGAACGCTTGGCTAATACGTTTGCTAAAAACTTCTTGCGACAGCGATAAATTAACCTCTTCGGTTGTTGCCGCCTCACCGCTTCGACCGAAAACCTGATCGAGCAGTACCGACTCGTAATCTAACAGCGCACCGCCGTTGCCGCGCCGCCTAAATCGGTACTCCTCGCGCCTAAGCTGTCTTATTATAATGTGGCCGCGATAGGCGAGGTGAAAAATTGTCGAAGAAAGTTCGCGCGTGGTTAGCCGCCCTCTAAGTAAAATACCGACCATCGCCGGGCTCAAACGACTCGGCAAACTTGTTTGCGCGGTTTTGGACGCAACTACTTTATGCGAACGCTTCAGCGCAACTAACATCAACGTAAGCAGGGTGATTATCGGCATCGCAACTGATATCGCCAACCAAACTTCGGCGGGTAATTTAGTAAAAAACTGTTTTACTTTTGCCGAGCCGGCTTGGGTGATAAAACTTTTTGGCACTTCAAACTCGATTGAAATTTGCGATTGCGGAGATACACCGGTGGCACTAAAAAGAATTGCTAGCGGGCTAATAAGCTCGCTACTGGTTTTTGTAACCTGGCCGTTTGAGATAATTCGGTGCCCGATCGATTGTTCGTCGCCGCTTTGCGGCAATGTTACAACGACTGTTAGCTGATCGATCGGTTCAGTTGGCCTATTTACAACCTGATAGCGGTAACGATAAGTAGTGCTGGTAACAAATTGCTCGAACGGTACTTTTGCGTTCTCCAAATAAACTTCACCGGTTTTTGATAAGTTAAAATTCAAGGTATTGGAGTCAAAAGTCACAGCGTTAAGTTTATTTTTAAATACCAGCCCTGCAATTATCGCCACTACCCCAAGCGCCAAGAAAAACATCGCCGAACGCCTGTAGATTGTAATGCCCCCTAAAATACTGCCGATTAAGCTTCCCCCCATTGATCTTCCCATCGTACCGTTTTTTGGTCCGTATTGGGTAGATAGTAGCTTAACAAAATCGCCGCGTCGCGTTCGTCGAGCGAACCAGTTTTAAGGCCGATATCAACGTCGATTAATATCTCGTTGTACTTTAAGCGTTCGTGCGGATCTTTAACTTCTTTTCTTAATGCTGCCCCGACGCCGCCAAGCACCATCTCAAACGGTTTGCCGTTTTTAATGTCGCGCATAATTTGTGCGCCCACTTTTTGATAATTTTTGGCGCGAACAAAGTTGAACACCGCAAATGGCTGATCGAACGAATGTGTTGTTTTTTCGATTTTGAAATCTGCGTCGTTTGAGAGTTTTTGCAGTTCGGTATCGATATACCACAAGTCGTTTCCACTTTCGCTGATAATTGCCCCCAACTGTTGGTCGGTTAAATTGCAATCGTAGCTGCGGGCGATTTTTCGAGCGGTGTTTAATAGATCTTCTCCAGCGGGCGTATCTACTTTAATATTTTTTGATTGTTTTTGAAGCTCGATTAGCGCCGCGTCTTTAAAGGCGAGTTTATCCCAAATTACTAAAACAGTTGATGAGGGTAGGTCGGTGATGTTTTTTGCAATTTCGTTTTGCAGTTCGACATTTAGCGTTCCGAGTTGCTCCAAAATAATTAAGCGTGAGGTGGCAAAAAGCGGGACGGCCTTAAGGTCGCTTAGAACATTTGGTAATACGGTCTTGAAATTACTGTCGGCGGCACTAAGGCGAATTAACTCCGAGCCGTCGGGGTTTTTGGCGATGTATTTTTCGATCAGCTGTTTAATTGTTTGTTTGGCAAGATAGTCGTCTTGGCCACTTAGAAAAATGTGCATAACTATATCTTTTCCAACTCTGCCCAGTTGGGGCCGAGTTTAATATCAACGATTAACGGCACTTTTAGCTGGGCGATATTACCCATAACGTCTTTTACCAGTGCGCCGATTTCATTTTCGGCACCCTTATCAACTTCAAACAATAGTTCGTCGTGAATTTGCAGTAGCATTTTCGCGTTTTCGGGCAACAGTTTATCGATCTCAATCATCGACATTTTCATTAAATCCGCCACCGTGCCTTGGTTTGGCATATTTACCGCAATCCGCTCGGCGGCGGCGCGAAGCATCATATTTGGGGAGTGGATATCTGGCAGATAGCGTTTACGACCAAACAGTGTTTCGGAGTAGCCGAGCTCACGGGCTTTCTTTTTTTGGTTTTCAATAAATTTCGCCACGCCCGGGAAAGTTTCGAAGTATTTATCGATAAACGCCCTCGCTTCTTGAGTAGAGATGCCGATATCGTTGGCTAGAGCCGAAGCGCCAAGTCCGTAAATAATGCCGAAGTTTATGGCCTTGGCGGCGCGACGGTCAACGCCGAGTTGTTTTGCCACCGCGGCGTGAAAATCGGATTCGTTAATAAACGCATTTATTAATAAGGGGTCTTCGCTTAGATGTGCTAGCACTCGCAGTTCGGCTTGGGAGTAATCGGCGCCAAGCAGTAATTTACACTTCTCGGCCACAAACGCTCGGCGAACTTCGTTACCCAGCTCGGTTCGAATTGGAATATTTTGCAAATTCGGATTGGTTGAGGCCATTCGGCCAGTAGCGGCACCGAGTTGTAAGAACGAGGTATGAATTCGGCTGTTGGCATCGGCCTGTTCCGGTAAAGTTTCGATGTAGGTGTTCATTAATTTTGAGAGCTCCCGATACTCCAAAATTAAATCTATAACCGGGTGTTTTCCGGCTAATTTTGCCAGTGAATCAGCGTCGGTGGAGTAGCCAGACTTAATTTTCTTAATACCAACTACCGATAGTTTGAGTTTGTTAAATAAAATTTCTTGCAGTTGGCTCGGCGAAGCTAGGTTAAACGCTTCGCCGATAACTTTATGCGCTTCCGCTTCAATTGTTTTTAATCGAGACCTAAGTTTGTCTTCGAGTTTCTTCAAATAATCTTTATCGATTTTTATGCCTTCGCGCTCCATCCGCACCAATACTGGGATTAGCGGCATCTCTAGCTCGTAAAATATTCGCTTCACGTCTTTCTCTTGAGTGTCCTTGTAGAATTTATGGAATAATCGCCAAGTAATTACCGCATCTTCGCAGGCGTAAGCGGAAAGTTGGTCGAGCCCTACATCGGTCATAAGTTTGTTTTTACCGAGCAGTTCAGTGGTTTTGAGTTTTTTAAAGCCAAGCAAACTAAACGCTAAATCGTCGATACCGTGGCTAAAAAGTTGCGAATTTATTAACTGCGAAGCAAGCATCGTATCGAAATAAACATTTTTAACCCTGAAACCGGCTCGCTTGAGCGCGTGTAAGTCGTATTTAATGTTGTGGCCGATTTTTTTAGCGTCGCCCAAAAGTACTTCGCTCAAACTTTCACGAACTTTCTCAATATCCACACCGCCAGGGTATGCGGGCGAAAGCACTAAGTAACAAGATTTCTCGCTACCAACTTGCCCCCACGCAAACGACACCCCGATAATATCGTCGTTAAATGTGATGGTTTCGGTGTCGACGGCGAACATTTCTTGTTTAAGTAGCTCCGGCTGGATTTGTTGCCAGCGCTCTATAGTAGTTACGCTCTCATGGGCGGTACTTGGTTGCCATTTTACTTCTTCGGCAGTTGCGCCAAACAAGCTCGCCTGCTCGCCTTTTGTGTTTTGAGGTAACTTGGTTAATAGCGATTTGAAATCTAGTTCGTTAAACAAATCGACAACTTTTGAGAAGTCGAAATTTTCGACTTCGGCTTTTTTGAGATCGAGCTCGATATCTAAATCGGTGCGAATAGTAGCAAGGCGCTGGCTAAGTAGAACCTGATCTTTGTTTTCTTTAAGGATCGTAGCGGTACGTTCTTTTAGCTCATTTAAATGCTGGTAAATTCCGTCGAGGTTTTGGTATTTATTTAGTAACTCAACCGCGGTTTTTGGACCAATCCCAGGGGCACCGGGGATATTGTCTGAAGCGTCGCCGGCAAGCGCTTTGTAATCAATTATTTGCTCGGGCAATACGCCGATTTTTTCTTTAACGGCAGCAGCATCGTAAGTTAAGGTGTCAGTAACGCCGCGGCGAAGCGAATATACTTTCACCGAATTGTTTACCAGTTGAAGCGCGTCGTTATCGCCGGTAACAATTACCGCCTCGATACCTTTTTTGGCAGCGATATTTGCAAGCGAGCCGATTAAGTCGTCGGCTTCTACGCCGTCTTGGGCAAATAGTGGAATATTCAAAACTTCTACGATTTGCTTAACGCGCGGGATTTGTAACACCAAAGCATGATCGGTTTCTTTGCGGTGCGCCTTATACTCTTTATATATATCGCTTCGAAAAGTTTCTTTACTAGTATCGAAACACGCCACGACGTAGTCGGGGTTTTCGTCTTTTATGGCCTTAAGTAGGGTGCTGGCAAACCCAAAAACTGCGTTCACGATCTCGCCTTTAGGCGTAGCTAGCGGCGGCAGGGCATGAAACGAACGATGGATTAGGGCGTTTGAGTCTAAAAGTAATATTTTTGGTAACGGTTTAGCCATACGCCGAGTATAGCACAAGAGAGCGTTAACTTACTCTGTATTTTCTTAATAAATCTATTAGTACTTCGCGGTCGCTAAACGGAATTAATTTATCGCCCACGGCCATCACTTTTTCGGCGCCTTTACCGGTTACCAAAACCACATCTTGAGCCCTGGCAAGTTTTAGGGCTTTGTTAATCGCGTCTTTTCTATCAGGGACACGCCACCACCAAATATCTTCGCCGGAATCTTTGTATTTTATCGGCACATCGGATTCTTTGTTGATTTTATAGCGCCCCGGTCCCTTTGGCCGACCGCGTACCACGCCGCTGGCGACTTCATCTATTATAGTTAGCGGATCTTCGTCGTACGGGTCCTCGTTGGTAACAATTACGTAATCGGCGTAGCGGGCGGCGATCGCTCCGAGGATTGGTCTTTTGGTACGGTCGCGCCGACCAGTTGCACCAAGAACCGAGATTAGCCGCCCTCGAACTGTAGGGATTAAAGTTTCGTAAACATTTTGAAGCGCATCGGGCGTATGGGCGTAGTCGATAAGTACCGTAAACGGCTGACCAGCATCGACCACCTCCATTCTGCCAGCAACTGGCTCGAATCTGCGAACGCCTTCCATTACCGTGTCCAAACTATTGCCCAGCCCCAGCCCAACCGCAATCGCCGCAAGTGCGTTATAAACGTTAAACTCGCCTGGTAGCGGCAATGAAACCGAGGTTTGCTTACCGTCGATTAACAAAATAAAATCCACGCCGCCAGGCCGAGCGTAAAGTTTTTTAGCAATTATCGTTGCGGGATTTTTTATTCCATAAGTAACGAGCTTATTGCAGTCGTATTTACTTAATCGCTCGATCGTTGGGTCGTCGGCGTTAAGCACGCTTAAGTACGGCCGACGCTCGAACATCTTTTCTTTGGCAACTAAATATCGGCTCATCGAGCCGTGATAATCGAGATGATCGTGGGTAAGGTTTGTAAAAACAGCAGCGTAAAACGGCACTCCCCAAAGCCGGTGCTGATCGAGCGCGATCGAAGTTACTTCTATTACTGCAAAACTACAATTATTAGCGACCATCTTTTTGAGCATTTTTTGCAAGGCAAACGGGCTTAGCGTTGTCATTTTGTAATTATTCTCGATTACTTCGTCGCCAAATTTAAAGTCGATAGTGGTGGTCATACCAACTTTTTCGCCAGCGGTTTCTAAAATAGTAGTGATTAAATGACAGGTCGTTGTTTTGCCGTTTGTCCCAGTAACTCCAATTACTTTCAGTTTTCTTGATGGGAAGCCGTAGAAAATATTAGCGATAACGGCCGAAACTAAATGAAAAAAATTAATTGTTTTTTGACTTTTTAAAAACTTGAGCATTATTTACGGCGACGCAATTTTTGGGCTATTTTGTACAGGAAATACCAAAGGGGATTATGCACCAAATCCCACGAGCCGATAAGCTCAACGACCTCGCCGCCAAAGTTTCTTTTAAAGCCAGTGATGCCTTCGTAGTTATGTCCCTTAGAGTTAGGCGGAGCGATAGCCAGTAAATCAAAACGAGTACAACCCTTTTGCT
>JACRAP010000006.1 GCA_016213365.1 Candidatus Berkelbacteria bacterium | reverse complement strand
GTGCGGCGGCGGTTGGTTCGTTAATAATTCTTTTAACGTCGAGTCCGGCGATAACACCGGCGTCTTTGGTGGCCTGACGTTGCGAGTCGTTAAAATACGCTGGGACGGTAATGACTGCGCCGTCCACTTTTGCGCCCAAATACGACTCAGCGTCGGCTTTAATTTTAGCTAAAATCATCGAAGAGACTTCTTGCGGCGAGTAATCTTTGTCGCCCATAGTAACTTTTGCGCCTTCGCCAGCTTTGACGATTTTGTACGGCATTAATTTAATATCTCGCTGTACTTCTTCGTCTTCGAATTTGCGGCCGATTAAACGCTTTACAGAGTAAACTGTGTTTTCTGGATTAGTAACGGCTTGACGCTTAGCCAGTTGGCCAACTAGTCGTTCGTTCTTTTTACTGACCGCCACTATCGAAGGCACTAAGTTACCGCCTTCGGCTGTTGGGATCATTTTGGCCTTACCGGCCTCCATAACCGCTACCGCTGAGTTGGTTGTTCCTAAGTCAATTCCGATTATTTTACCCATTTATTCCTCCTATAATAGTTTTCGTAAAATAACCGAAAACTTGTTTTTGTATGATTTTTCCCATTTATCTCCTATTGATTAAATTCTAAGTTCTAAGCGCAAAACTCAAAACTTGGTTATTTCTTTATATATCAATAATGTAAAGCGTCCTTTACATTTTGTCAATGGGCGGATTTGTGTATAGTTGCGTTAAGAGGTGATGATGTGCCCGACAAACCCGAACATCAACATGTTTATCCGATGGAGCCGAAAGCTCGACCGCAACAAGACAAGAAGAAGCCGTCCGAGCTGACCGAAGAGCAGCTGAAGAGCATTGCAGCTGAGCTCAAAAGGCTCGATCTTCCCACAAAGCTCCCTGGCAAAGTGGGGGGACGGATCGTTCCAACTTGCTGCTGCCACTGCCCCGACCCGTTCTGCCCCCACCGCCGTCCGAACGACGAGCCAAGGAGGGGCCTGTCTGCCCGTGCCGCATAATGCGGCCCGGGCCCCTTTTTTAAATAGCATTTGACAAATCATCTTTTTAAAACTAATTTAAGTGAAATGAACGAACGAATGGGTGGGTTTAGCCGAGAGCCAGAAGCTATTAATTCTCAAGAAGTTCAGCAATCTAACGAGAATGCTGAAAAAAATGAGTCTTTTTCCGTAGATAATGTTTATTTT
This sequence comes from Candidatus Berkelbacteria bacterium, assembly GCA_016213365.1. Taxonomy (GTDB): domain Bacteria; phylum Patescibacteriota; class UBA1384; order 2-12-FULL-50-11; family 2-12-FULL-50-11; genus JACRAP01. The sequence continues at coordinate 17,859 of JACRAP010000006.1, read as the reverse complement.
GCTGAAGAATTGGCAGAAAATGATAACAGCTTGCATATGACCCTGTATTCGCCACAAGAATCAGTCGCAATTGCTAAACGATTTAAATACGAGAACTCAAATAATTACTCAATAGAACCGACTACCTTAATACTAAATAATCCCTTGCGCCTTAGCTATCAAGAATACATCTCACACTGGAGTCCTGGATTCGAAGGCACATCTATGGCTGAAAATATTCGTAAGGCAATAGAATATGGATATGACGGACTAATCGTTGAAGCCAATCCGAACAAGCAAGACTACAAAAAACCAGAGGATTACACTTACGCAACAGAAACTTACTACAAATTCTCCCAACAATCCAATCCAGAAACCACTGGTTAACCTTTGCTTACCCTAACTTTCGCTGGTTTTAGTACTTTTTCGCCCAAAATCCAGCCGGCTTCGATTTCGTCGATAATGGTATCGGCGGGAAATTCTGACGAATCTTCGTACGAGATTGCTTCGTGTAAATTTAGATCAAACTGTTCGCCCTTAGTTTGTATTTTTTTAAGCCCGGCTTCTGCGAGCGCGCTTTCGAGTTGTTTTTCGATCATCGTTACACCGTTTAAATATGTAACAATTTTTTGCCACTGCTCAACAGTCGGCATTTCACCAGAAATTGATGGTGCGTGAGAACTAGAACGATAGAAATTATCGAAAATCGGGAAAAGCTTTTCCAAAAACGAGGCGGTGGCTACTTGAAAAAGCTGGCCACGCTCTTCTTGAACGCGACGCTCTAGGTTGGCGTAATCGGCGGCGAGGCGCAGATATTGGTCTTTTGGTACCGATTCGGTCTGGATTTGTTTTTGTTTTTGGGTTTTTTTGTCGTTAGCCATTCTATGGGTAATTTTAATTTAGTTTTAAGTTTTAGTCTATGCCCTTAACTTCATCCAAATTATTTTTGTGGGGCGTTTGTTTTGCATTTTTGGGCATGTCTGCTGGAAAATTTGTAGAATTGCCCACCGAATTACTATTGATTCTATTTATAGCGTGGATTTACGTGCTAGTTATCGGTCACGAACCGATAGTAGAGCTCGTGGCGATGTGCGCCGTCGGTTTTGTTTTGGGATACGCCTTATGGCAAGCAACCGAAGGTGAGGCGTGGCTGAAAAGCGGTTTTATTGATCGACTAAATTTAGAGCTAACAAATTTAAGGATTTATTTAAGTGGGATTATTAGTTACGCGATCCTTGAGCCGTATTCGTCGTTAATGGCGGGGATATTACTTGGCAATAAAGTTCAGATGGATAAGGATTTACTAAATGTATTTAGAAGTGTTGGGCTGAGCCATTTAATCGCCGTTTCTGGGTACAACTTAACCGTGATTAGTCAAAACATTAACAGTTTACTTAAAGGCGTTATCGGCCGACGATCGGTTTATGTGTCGCTTGCAGTTATTGTGCTATTTATTATTTTAACCGGTGCGCCGGCGTCAGTTTTACGGGCTGGGGCGATGGCGACCTTGCTAAGCATTGCGACACTTCTGGGTAGACCATCAAGATCGCAGAACCTGTTAATTATCGGCTCGTTTTTACTGGTAATTTTCGAGCCAAAAATAATTTTTGAGATTGGTTTTCAGCTATCGGTTGCGGCAACTTATGGGCTTATACGAATAGCGCCGCTTTTTGGAGTGATAATCGAAAAAATCCCCGGCCCAAAATTCGTTTACCAAATTTGCGCCGAAACTTTTGGGGCAACGTTAATGACCGCACCGATACTAGTATTTTACTTTCAACAATTTGCGCCGCTAGGACTAGTTAGTAATATTTTAGTTCTACCGATTATCCCACTTTTAATGGCTTTAGGAGTATTTGGGCTGGGGTTGAGTATAATTACTCCAAGTTTTAGTAGCGTATTTTTCTTACCCGTGTGGCCGTTATTAAACTGGATTGTTTTGGTTGCAAATAAAGGCGCCGCTATTGCGCCGCAACATACGACTACTGAGATAAGTATTGCGTTAACGGTTTGGGTAGTTTTGATAATAGTTTTTGCTGTTGAATTGTTAAATGCATTGGTTAAGAGTAAGTAAATGCAACGATTCGTTCAGTTTCTACTAGCCATAGCGATTCTTGGGTTAATTGGATTTACTTTTTCTGGCAATAATTTTTCAGCCAAGAAAGAGCAAACCGATTTAGAAGCGTGGTTTTTTGACGTTGGCCAAGGCGACGCAATCTTGCTCGACTCACCCCAAAATCAGCAAGTACTAATAGACGGCGGACCAAGTGGGGTTAGAATTAAAGCGGAACTAATTAAAGCGGTGGGTGTAACCGATCGCGAAATCGACTTAGTAATAATTAGCCATAATCACAGCGATCATATCGGCGGCTTGAAACAAGTTTTTAGTGATTACACTGTAAAAGCGGTTTGGATTTCTGGCGCCGTGCATACCACCGACACATTTTTGGAGTTACTTGAAATAATAAAAGCTAAAAACATCCGGACTGAAACTGCGCTAGTTGGTAAAAAAGCCGAGTTTGGCTTACTTAAAGGAACTGTGTTAACGCCGTTTGAAAATTTTACAAAAATTACTCCAGTTGATCAGCACGACGCAAACGTAACAACGCTGTGGCAGTACGGCCAAACTTCGATTATCTTAACTGGCGACATGGAGCAAGATTTGGAACAACGGTTACTCGCAAGAAATTTAATTAGCCAAACCGATATTATTAAGATCGGCCATCACGGCTCCCGAACCAGTAGTAGTATAGATTTTTTAAAAAAACTTAAACCTAGTTTGGCGATAATTCAAGTTGGTGAAAATAATAGATACGATCACCCGCATCCTGAAATAATAGAGCGTTTAAAAAACTTAAAAATTCCCATTTTGCGCACTGATTTAAACCAAACGATAAAAATAAATATTAACGAGCAAAGTTTTTCGTACTAACTAGAGATTTCGGTTTTTGTGCGGTAGAATAGTGCCATGGCTGGACACAGTAAATGGGCACAAATTAAACGTCAAAAAGGCGCCGCCGATATAAAACGCGGGGCAACTTTTAGTAAACTTTCAAACGCAATTACCCTTGCCGCCAGAAACGGCACTGACCCAGATATGAATTTTCAATTACGTATCGCGATCGACCGCGCAAAAGCGGCCAATATGCCTAAAGACAATATCGACCGAGCGATTGATCGCGTAAAAAATTCGGCCAACGCGCTCGAAGAAATATTATTTGAGGCGTACGGACCCGCTGGGACGGCGTATTTAATAGAGTGCGCCACAGATAACCGTAATCGAACGATCGGCGAAATTAGAGCGACTTTAAACAAGCTGGGCGGCAAGTTAGCCGAAAGCGGATCGGTTGGATATTTATTTAAACAAGTCGGGCAAATTACCATCGACACCGAAAATCCTGAAGAAATCGAGCTCGAGGCGATCGACGAGGGCGCAACCGATGTAGACGTTTCTGGAAATACAGTTTTTGTTTATACCGAGGCAAAAGAATTAGAGCAGGTTAGAAAACAACTACTTGAAAAAAATATCCCCCTTGGCGAAGTAACGCTTGAGTGGATTTCGCTCTCAAGCATCCCGATTACCGAAAAGTCGACGGCCCAAAAAGTTATCAAACTTACCGATGCGCTCGATGAGCTAGACGACGTTACCAAAGTTCACCCGAATTTTGAAATCAACCAAGACCTGCTAAGCTAGGTCGATGAGGAAACTATGAAGGGGAGAAGAATTTTGGGCATCGACCCAGGTTCGGGCCGGCTCGGCCATGGATTAATCGAGATTATCGACGGTCACGCCCATTTAATCGGACATGGCTGTATCGAAACCACCATAAATTCACCGGAACCGCAAAAACTGGCAACTATTTACGAGGAAATGGTTGCGCTAGTTGAAACGATCAAGCCGGATTTAATCGCCGTTGAGATGTTATTTTTTGCCAGAAACGTTACGACCGCCTTTTCGGTTGGGCAAGCGCGCGGCGTAGTTTTACTTGTTGCCGCACAGGCCAACGTACCGATCGCCGAAATCGCGCCGTTAAAATTAAAGAAAGTATTGCTTGGAAACGGCGCTAGCAAAAAGAAAGATATTCAAAATTTTGTGAAAGAATATTTTGGCTTAGAAAAAATCCCCAAACCCGACGACGCGGCTGATGCGATCGCAATCGCGTTAAGCCAGGTTATTATCAGCTGAAGTGTTAATAATTTTTTGATATAAATCCAAATAGCCGTTAACCATTTTACTTATTGAAAACCTTTGTGCTGCATCGTCTCTACAATTTTTTCTCATTTGAGCGTACTCGTGTGATGGTAAATTAATAATTTTATTTGTATAAAATTTAAAATCTTCTAAATTATCTGGTTCAACTAGATACCCAGTTTGACCGTGCTTGATTATTTCACTCACGGGTCCTCTGTTGAAGGCAACTACCGGTGTTCCGGCCGCTAGTGATTCGATCAACACCATACCAAATGCCTCATCCATCTCGATAGGAAATAATAAAGCTTTATAATTACCGTAATAGCTATAAATATCTGGACTTTGTACTGTACCTAAATAGTTCACACCTGGTGAGGTAAGTTTTGGTTGCAATATTTCGTTGAAATATTGCACATCTTCTTCGGTAATATACTTTTTACCGATAATATCTATCGGGGTATTTAGCGCTTGAGCAACATCAATTGCGACATCTGGCCTTTTGCGTCGCATTAGTCTACCAACGAACAATAATTCTTCACCTCCTTTGGAGTTGTAGCTTATCTGTTCAACGGGAACGCCGTGATTTACCACACCAATAAAATTATAATAATCAGTACCCGAGTATACTTGATAATTAGAGGCGGCAATAAAATAATTATTTTTAAAAAACTTTTTTGAACGCTTTTTCTCAATTTCAAATTTAATGTCGTCAGTTGGTACGCCGTGATATGAATAAACTACAGGGCATTTTAAAAAATCCGCAAAGTACATTAACTTTCTATAATCGTGAGCATGAACTATGTCGTATTTATCGCTGTTTTCTAACAGCATTCTTAGGTTGTATAAGTCGTATTGAGTTAGAAGACTTAAGTACGCCCCAATATCAATCTCCTTATCATTCAATTCTTCTTCTACAGACTCAAGATTGTCTGAAATAATTTGGGCACTTACATTTGAGTTTTTGGGTGCGTAAACATCTACTTGGTGACCTAGTTCTACTAATTTATCAGCTGTTTGTGTTGCAAGTACTCCAGGAGCGCTAATATTTAAACCACCGGTTGGCAAGTTTCTATATCCTAAAGGCAAGATCGCTATTTTCATTACTTGAACCAAATTATATACTTTTAGAAATGGGTAAACCACTGTTTTCTTGTATTATGCCAACAAAAAATAGGGCTAAAATTATCGGTTCCGTAATCGAGTCGATAATAAATCAGTCTGAACAAGATTGGGAATTGATAATAGTGGACGATCATAGTACAGACAACACTTGGGAAGTAGTAAAAGCGTTCATCGCTGTTGATTCTAGAATTAAATATTTTGTATTAAAAAATGGCACCGGACCAGCAGCAGCAAGAAATCTTGCCGTTAAAAAAGCAAATGGAGAAATATTGGTGATTTGTGATTCTGACGATATTAATCTTCACGATCGATTAGAAATCACAAAAAGAGCTTTTCAGGATGGTGCTGATATTGTTTACGGAAAAATTGTTGCAATAAATATAATTAACGGTAAAAAAGGGTCAACATTTCTACATGAATATAGCCCTGAACTATTAAAGAAAATAAATATTATTCCCGCTCCAACTGCCGCATTTAAAAAAGTGGTTTTTAGAAAAGTTGGTGGGTACGATGAAAATCTTTTAACAAGCGAAGATTATGATTTATGGTTAAAATTTATGGAACGAGGTTATAGCTTTAAAAAGGTTAACGACTACTTAGTAATAAGACAGACCCACGAATCTAATATTAGTAAGGTTAGAAGCTTCACTAAACGCAAGCAAGACTTAAATTACGTTAGGCGCAAACATAAGCTTCCCACGCCATCACTAGAAGAGACACTTGCGTTAATTACTAATAAAAAGAATCGGGCGCCTTATCAAAATGAAGGACCGATTAAGTTTTGGTTTACACGGTAAGTCGCATGTAATTCGCCGCTTCTTCCGGTGGCATTACGTCGATAATCGTTCCGGCGCCAAGCTCGAAACCGCCGTAGGCGGCGATTCTTGGTGCGATCTCGATATGCCAGTGATAAAAATCGGACTTATCGACGGCGGTTGGTAAGTCGTGAACAAAAAAGTTGAGCGGTGGGTTGTCGAGGGTTTTACCCAGTAGCCCAATTACTTGTTGCATAATTTGCGAGAGCGGCACCGACAGTTCAACGCTCGCTTGAACAAAATTAGCGCTATGAAATTTAGGTAAAATCCAAGTTTCAAAAGGGAAACGGGCGGCGTAAAAAGTAAAAGCAATAAATTTCTCGTTTTCGGCAACGACGCGAATTTTTTGCATCAGTTCGTGGCGCAGTAAATCGCAGTAAACACAACCACCGGTATTCTCGAAATATTTTTGCGAGCCATTTAATTCTCTTGTTATATGGTTTGGTACGATGTTACTGGCAAAAATTTGAGCGTGAGGGTGGCTAATCGAGGCGCCGGACTCAACACCTTGGTTATAAATTAGCATCGAGTACTCGGTGTTGCAGTCTTTGCGCCAATAGTTATAGCGTTTTCCGGCGGTCTCGAATAAATCTTTCCAAGTTTCTTCGTTAAATGTAAAAATATTTTGCTCGTGTTCTTTAATAATTAAAACGTCGTGACCGCCGCTAGACGGTCGGGTGTTGTAAAATCCGTCTTCAATTTTATACGCTCTAACACTACATTTTGTTTGATCTTCCAAAAATGCCGGGTATTTATTTGGAATTACGTAAATATTCTCGGCATCAAAGTCACTTAACCGATTGTTATAACTTGGGGAATCTGGGCAAAACGGGCAATTTTCCTTGACGTCGCTTTTTTGCTGGCGTTTAACGATAAAATCGGTCGGTCGCTTAGAGCGCTCTGGGGCGATGACAACCCATTCGCCGGTAATAATATTTTGTCGAAGTTGCGGCATATTTCTATCATACCTAGCGTTAGCTCGCTCGTCCAAGCTAATTCGGTTAGTATTAATGTAGATGAACAATTACGGTCGATTTTTAGAATCGCTTGAGTTCGAAGTAGTCGATCCGCACACGCCCAGAAGATGGGTGAATACCGTAAACGGCGATATTGCCGAATCGAACGTCGATCAAACCGGTGGGGGAAGTTTTTCAGCGATGATTGACGAACAAGTAGTAGAAATAATTGCAAAAAATAATCTTTTTGGCGGACGATTGTTCTATTTAAAAGATTTTTACAGCGGCAAGATTTGGTGCCCGACATGGCTACCGAAAAAAAGTAAGTTAGAAAACTTCTCTACTGTGCACGGCTTTAACAAAAGCGAGATTAGAAGTCTTGGCGAGCAACTTGAATTTAACGCAACTTTTAGCACGTCTAAAAATAATCCGGCAGAGCGCTACCAAATAAAATTAAAAAATTTATCGGCAGAAAAAAGACGGATTCATTTATATATTGTGGTTGAAATACTGGGCGAGCAAATTGCCACTGCCAAAAAAATGGGCGAGGCGCTACATTTTACTAAGCGCAAAGATAAAGATTTAACTTATTTTGTAAGCGCTGACAGGGAGATTAGAAGTTTTGACACTTCGCTTAAAAGTTTTATCGGCGAATATCCATCGAGCGATTTAGGCGAATTTATCGACAAACAAATACTCTCTAAAACTACTGGCGATACAAATTCGCCGCTTGCAGTTATGGAATTCGCTTTCAATTTAGGATCGGGCTCTAGTAGTGACTTAACAGTTTTGTGCGGCGCGGTGAAAAATCTAAAAGGAACCACTGTTAATCAGCAAATCACAACAATCGCTAAAGGTGAGTTTGTAAGTTTTAATAAAAATACCGAATTCATTTTAAATTCGCCGGATAAAGACTTAAATAAACTGCTAAATGGCTTTTATTTCCAAAAATTACAATCGCTCCACTTGCCGATTATTTTACAAAAAGGCGTCGAGTCGCTTGCAAATAGTTTGTGTGCGTCGATGTTTATTTCTAGAACTAGCGCTAAAAAAATCGCCGAGCAGTTGCTTTGCAACCAATCGACGGACGGATTATGGCAAAACTCTTATTCGCTTAGCTTAAAATCGCTTTTTGCGATAACGAAGTACGTAAATTATTTAGGATTTGAGGAGTTAAAAACTAGCTATAAATACAGCAACGACACGGAGGCGACTTTATTTGAGCATGTAATTAAGACATTAAAAAGTTTACTTGATGCCAAAAACGAATTAACTACCGGCGAAAAAGCACAGTTGGTGGTAATTTTGTACGAAGTTATCGCGGCGTTTGAGCAATCGAACCATCACAGTATCGCCAAAAAATATTGGGATGATTTGCAACAGCTTAACGCTGAAATATCTAAAGCGAAAACTAGTAATTTCCTAGCCGACAAAACTTGGCCGATAATTAGTAAAAGTGTTACTGAGGGCGAAAAAACAATGAAACATTTTGCCAAAACTTATGTAACTACTGCGCCACCAAATATAACAACGCCTTACATAGAGTTTGATCCGAAAAATATTTACTCGCAATTTAACCCCGGCGAATTTAGTAACGGGGCGATAGACGCACTAGAGTGCGCTGATTTAATTATCGCCGCAACAAGTTGCGCACAGGGTGATTACGCTTGGCGGTTAGTCGGCCAAATTCTACCGATATTTCTTGGCGTAAACGCCGATCGATATAAGGCCGAACCATTTAGACAGAGCGCATTAATTAGCGCAAAACCAAGCGCAAATTACGGCGAAGCGATTACTGATGACCAGAATTTGGAGGCGAAAGTTTACGCTGTTATTTATCAGCAAATTCTTGGGTTAAATATTGTTAACGGCTCGATCAAAATCGATCCGTGCGTTCCAAGAGACTGGAAAAATCTTGAATTTAGCTACAAGCTTCACGAGGCGAGCTACCACTTCAGAATCCAAAATCCGTTTAGGGTATCAAAAGGAATTGACCGCGTAATCGTTGATGGCGTTAGGATAACAGGAAATGTAATTCGACCGATGCGAAGCGGCGTTCACTTTGTTGAAGTTATTTTAGGTTAAACAAGTCTTTAAGTTCGAACGCCTGGAAAGTGCTTTCGATCGGAGCGATGTTGACTCTGTTGTAATTTGCCTCGAATTGGAAATAAGCGATAATTGTAAAAAATACAAAGATAAAAAGCGACAAAAGTGTTATCTTTACGTGGCCTGTTGAGTGCATAAATAAATAATATCAGATGGACAAGAAAATAAGTATTAACGATTCGCTAGTTGCGCTTAAAGGAATCGGCGAGAAAACCGCCAAAACCTTTGAGAATTTAGGCGTAACGTCGATTAAGGATTTAATCGAATATTTACCGTTTCGATTAGAGGATAGAACTAATGAACGGGAGATAGTAACGCTACGATACAACGAGCCGTCGGTAATTAGTGCAGTAATTACAAACGTTTCAACGCGGCGCAGCAAAAAAGGACGGTTAATAATTCAGGCAAAAATTACCGACAGCTCCGGCTCGATTAACGCGCTATGGTTTAATCAGCGCTATATATTGAAATTGTTAAAGTTGAGGCGAAAAATTACAATTTACGGCGAAAAAAGGGTGAGTAAACCGCTTGGCAATCCGTTTTTCGTTAACGCAATTATCGATACGCCGGAAATCTTACCGGTTTATCGTCGCTCAAAAACTTTAACACAATACGCAATTCGAACGGCGATAAAGAATGCGTTAGTTTTTGCGCCAAATACGCCCCGTTTTAACTTAATTAAAAATTGTCATTTAAAACCGAGCGAAGAATTGTTAAATAGATCTTGGCGATTAATTAGTTACGAAGAAATATATAAATACGCCCGAAAAGTTTATCAACAACAAAGTGAGCGTAAAAAAATTTTTCGAAAAAGTTTTGAAATAAAAACCGAGCAGTTAAAAAATTTCAGCAAAAAACTTGGCTTAGAGTTAACTAAATCTCAACGAATCACCGCATGGGAGATAATAAACGACTGCAGAAATAATTATCCGATGCGCCGTTTGCTTTACGGCGAAGTTGGAAGCGGTAAAACTGCGGTCGCACAAATCGTAACAGCTAACTACGTGTTTAATAATAAAAAAATTGCGATTCTTTCGCCTACCGTTGCGCTAGCCGATCAGACGTTCGGACAATTTAGTAAATTTTTTGTTGACGTGGCGCTACTTACCGGCAAAACAAAATCCGACACAACAACTTCTAAAATCGTTATCGGCACGCACGCTTTGCTGTTTAATAAAGAATTATTAAAGCGGTTTGATTTAATAATAGTGGACGAACAACAAAAATTTGGTGTAGAGGACCGCGAAAAAATAATTAGCATTAACAAGAAAGTCGATTTATTAATGCTTAGCGCCACTCCAATCCCCCGCACGCTGGCACAAACAATATTTGGCAACGTTGATATTAGTTACTTACTCGAAAAACCAGCGCATCAAAAACCGATTATCAGTAAAATCGTTTTGCGCGACAGTTATTACGAGGAGTTGCAGGAGCGTTTGAAGAATGGTGAGCAAGGTTACGTAATTTGTCCGCTAATTAATAACGAAAACGAAGAGTTGCAAGGACTGTTCGAATTAAACGAACGTAAAACCGTAATCCAAGAGGCAAAAAAACTCGGTGAAATATTTAGCGACGTAAAAGTTGGCTACATTCACGGCAAACTTAGCGAGAAGGAAAAAATTAGCACTTTAAATAAATTTAAAAATCAGGAAATTCAAATTTTAGTTGGCACGACCGTTATTGAAGTTGGTATAAACTCGCCGAACGCGACTTGGATGGTAATTGAAAACGCAGAAAGCTTTGGCTTAAGTACGCTTCATCAGCTGCGAGGCCGAATCGGTCGCGGCGATAAACAATCAACTTGTTATTTTGTTAGTTCAAAAAACGACAACGACCGGTTGAAAGCAATTTTAAATACGTCAAACGGACTCGAGTTAGCGCAGCTAGATTTGGAGCTTCGCGGGATGGGGGACCTAATCGGTATTGAACAGAGCGGAAAATTACAGCTTAAAAAGAGTGTATGGAACAATATCAATTTTATTACCAAAGTATTTAACGATGCGCGTAACAATATTGTTGGCGACGATTTGGCGGAGATTTGAGGAAGGACTTCTTAATCACCTAACTTTAATATTAATTATTGCGCTTGTTGCAACAACGGCCTTTATGATCGGAACAAAAATCGAGCTCAAAAGCAGTAAACCGACTGCCCCGATTGTGATACAGACTAATACCGATAAGAGCGCTGTTAAGGAAGCTGGAGAAACGATAGTTAGTGAAACTACTACAACTACCACAACACAAACCGGCGAAAAAGCTGGTGATAGTAAAACAATTAAAATTAATATTAACACTGCAACTTCAGCGCAACTGGAAACGCTAAACGGGATCGGGCCAAGTAAGGCCTCGGCAATTATTGAATATCGAAAAAAGGTCGGTGGCTTTAAAAACATCAGCGAAATAAATAACGTCAGCGGTATCGGCGATAAAACTTATGCGGCGATAAAAGATTTTATAACTCTGTAAAAATACTTGGTTTCTTGGTAAAATATAGGGACAACGCCGGGATGGCGAAATACCGCTTAATCGCGTATTTCTTAATCTTGGGAACGCCGGGATGGCGAAATCACCTCAAAGGTTGTTTTCGCCATCTTGGGAACGCCGGGATGGCGAAATGGTAGACGCACTAGCTTTAGGAGCTAGCGAGCGAAAGCTCATGGAGGTTCAAGTCCTCTTCCCGGCACAAACGGAAAATGCCCTTTTGGGCATTTTTTGTTTGTCTGAAATGCGACTTGAACCGACTGGCGATTAGCCAGCTGGTGCAACGACGAGCATTTTGGTGAAGGTTTAGAGCAATAAAAAGTTAAAAATTATTTAGCTAAAGAGATTGATTTCAAGTAACTAATATTGTATTATTTTAGCGTTCCAATATGGAGGTGACCCTTTGAATGGGGCTTTTAGCATAGAAGAAGTGATCGTTACCCGTGGAGAGCACATGGGATTTACCAATTGGAGTGGAGACCTGAATCCACTTCATCTCGGTGAAGAAGCAATCCTGCACGGAGCTCTGATAAACGGCAAAGTCTCGAGCTGTTGTTGGAAAAAGTTCGGCGATGGTACGAAAGTCACCTCAATAAAAGAGATGAATTTCTTCCGGCCAATAAGACCGGACCAACCGTTCAGGGTTCTACTCAGCGACGGTGTACCATTCATTCAGCATGGGATTTTGTATCTCCAAGTCGATGTCGAGATTTTGGTGCAATACCAGGGTCGCGAGAAATTGACATGTTCAGGTACGCTTGTGCTCATCCCGCCCGCAAAATAGCGGGCAACCACAGGCGCCTGCGGACATCCGTCCGCCGGCGCCTTTAAAATTACCCTAGAATTTAGTAAAATTTGATTTGCACATTATTAATTAGCCGAAGTCATCGAGCTATTGCCCTCAGAGTTCTCGCCTCAAGGGCTCGAAATCTGGGCTATTGCCCTCAGAGTTCTCGCCTCAAGGGCTCGAAATAGCAGCTACTTCGGCAAATTATAATGTTCGTTATTTGCCGAAGTAGCTCAGTGGTAGAGCACGCCCCTGAAGAGGGTGGTGTCGTCAGTTCGATTCTGACCTTCGGCACAATATTCAACCCCTTATTTCATCCTTGAATTACTCATATTTTTCAGATAAAATAGTTAAAAGAAAGCGAGAAAATATTTTTTATGGCTCAAACAAAAACACAAGTAAATACAATGGCCGAGCTCGTAGAGCATCTTGGCGATAAACTTATCCCGTTCGTACAGGGTGATGTTCTTGAAGTGACTGTTTTATCCACTTCAAAAGACAATATTATGGTGGATGTTGCTGGCGTAGCAACAGGAATTATTCCGGAGAAAGAGTTCTCTGCAACGGCAAGCAGAATTAAAGCCGGTGAAACTGTTAAAGCATATGTCTTGTCTGCCGAAAACGACAACGGCTACGTAATTCTTTCGCTAAAGCGCGCCGAAAAAGAACGACTTTGGAACATGCTCGAACAGCGCAACACCGCTGGCGAAATAATTACCGTTAAAATTACCGGTGCCAATAAAGGCGGTTTAGTAGCCGAATACGGCAACATGCAAGGATTTATCCCAGTTTCGCAGCTATCTTTCAAAAACTATCCACGCGTAGACGGTGATAGAAGCAAAATTCAACAAAAACTCTCCGAATTAATCGGACAAAATATTACCGTAAAAATTATCAGCTACGATAAGGCGACAAATAAAATCGTCTTCTCCGAAAAAGCAGCTGGCGATATCGATCTAGAAGAAAAGGCCAAAAATTATATTGTTGGCGAAAAAGTTACCGGAAAAATTACCGGAATTGTTGATTTTGGTTTATTCGTTAACATCGGCGAAATCGAAGGGCTTGTCCACATCTCCCAAGTTTCGTGGCAAAGGATTAACGATCTTAAAGAGCACTTTAAAGTCGGCCAAGAAATCGAAGCTGAAATCGTATCAATCGACGGCGGCCGCGTATCGCTTTCAATTAAAAAACTCCAAAGCGACCCATGGCAGATTGAAGTAAAAAATCTTGAAGTCGGTGGAAAAGTTGACGGTGAAGTTACTAAAGTTACCCCATACGGCGCATTTGTAAAAATCTCCGACTCGCTTGAAGGATTATTCCATGTTAGCCAAATTGGCGAAGGCAAAAAGCTAGAAGAAGTTGTTGAAGAGGGTAAAACTTACAACTTTGAAGTAATCTCGATCGAGCCAGAACTTAGAAAAATCTCACTAAAAATTGCCTAAAGTAAATGATTCTTGCCAAGTTAACAAAAAATAACGGCGTAGAACTATCGGACAAAAAAAATACCGTAATTCTTGAGGGCAACGAAATCAGTTTAAACTCGGAAAAAATTGCCAGTTCTGGCGAGTACGAATCTGCTGGTATCGAAATAATTTACGGCGAAAATTCGGCGTTAGTTGTTTGGGAGCGAATTCAAATCGTGTCCGTATTTAACAATAGCGAACCAACAGTATTTGAAAAATCGCAGTTCTCAAGTTGCGACGTATTAATTTTTGGCACCAACGAATTAAATAAAGAAACCGCCAATTCTTTAATCGAAGCGTTCGATCCAAAAATGATAATCTTTAGCGATAAATCCGTAAACGACGGGTTACTAACCGTATTAAAAGCACAAACAACTACAAGCGTAAAACTAAGCGAACAAGCGCTTAGTGATGAGGGGAGAGAAGTTTTTGTTCTAGAATAATAAATTGGGCAATGCAAAAAATCGCCCATTTCTTAAACTCCGTTAAACAAATATCGGTTGTGATCCACCAAAAACCCGACGGCGACGCGATCGGAAGCGCTGTTGCGCTAGTTAAAGCACTGGAACAAAAAGAAAAAAACGCCGAGATTGTTTGCGCCACGCCAATTCCGGAAATATTCGAACAAATCGTCGGAAAAGTTAAGGTCAATAAAAGCTTGGATTTAAATTGCGAGGCGGTGATAATCGTAGATTGTTCAGAACTCCACCGAACTGGAATCGGCCGGCAATTAAAACGCAAAAAAAGACCGACGATTATTGCGATCGATCATCATACTAACGGCAACATTTCAGCTATCGCTGATTTTGAGGTAATCGACCCGAAAGCGGCGGCATCGGCAGAGATCGTTTACGATTTAATTAAAGAGATGCGTTCGTTTGTAACGCCGCAAATTGCTACCAGTTTACTAATGGGGATTTACACTGATTGCGGCGCGTTTCAGCATAACAACACCACCAGCAAAACGCTTCAACTCTCTGGCCGATTAATTAGGGAGGGTGCAGATTTACAAAAAATCGTTACCACTTTTATGCGCACTTTAACGCAGTCTAAAAAACGACTTTGGGGTAAAGTAATCGCGGAAGCAAAATTAAATAACTTTGGGGTGGTTACTGCTGTAATCTCACTGAACGACCTAAAGATCGCTAAGGCAAGCGAAGAAGATATTAACGGTTTGGCAAATGTATTGTCGCTAGCAAACGAGGCAAAAGCGGCGTTAGTGTTAAGCGAAACCAAAGACGGTTGGCGCGGAGTACTTAGAACTCGACACGCAAATATAAACCTTAAAAAATTAGCCCGATTTCTGGGTGGGCGCGGGCAGAAAAAAGCAGCCGGTTTCCTAGCGACAAAATCAATTTTTTCAGGTAAAATAATTAAGTAATTTCGTATAGTCGGTGCGTTACGGGCGTGTGGCGGAATACTCCTTGCAGTCGTTTCCGCGCACAGTAGAATTAAAATTACGGGCGTGTGGCGGAATGGTATACGCGGTGGACTTAAAATCCACTGCCGCAAGGCTTGTGGGTTCGAGTCCCACCTCGCCCACATCAAACAAAAAATTGGGTAGTTAGCTCAGCGGCAGAGCGTCTCGTTTACACCGAGAGGGTCGGGGGTTCAAATCCCTCACTACCCACCAATTTTAACAGCGACCCCAATCGCAGCTCGTAGAACGTTCAACTGTTTTTCTGTCATCTGTTTTTTAGAAAATTCGCGCTCAACAAATTCGCGCGCAGTTGCAATTACTTGTTCGGGTTTTTCTTTTAAAACATTAATTACAAGCTGGTTAAAACCGGTGGCGTTATTGGCAGTAAATGCAGTGCCATCGGGATAAACTTCTGGAGCGATCGGGGATTCGAGCGCTACCACGGGCAAATTATTCATCATCGCCTCGCCTATTACCAACCCTTGCGTTTCGGACTGCGACGCAAACACAAACACATCGGCTCCGGCGTAACAACGCTGAGTCTCTGCAAGCGGCAACTGCCCGGCAAAAACAACTTTCTCGCCTAAATTAAATTTGTCTTTTAGTTGCTTCATCGCATCGATATCGCCAGGCCCGATAAATAACAACACTGCTTCTGGATTGTGCCTAGCAATTATTTGCATATTTTTGATTAAAAATTCGACGTTTTTTTCTTTAACAACTCTGCCAACGAAAAGTAAAACTTTCGAATTTATTGGCAAGCTAAACTTTTTGCGCAACTCTTCCCTAGAATAAGGATGATTAGACGGAACAATACCGGTCGGGATTACGTTAATTGGCTTTTCAACGCCAAAACTTAACAGACGCTCTTTGATAAAATTGCTCGGCGTTATTACTTGATCGGCCAAATTACAAACGTCTTTTGATCTAGCCCTCATCGCTAATTCTCCTAATTTCCCAGCGTATTGTTTGGCGTAAACATCGATCATCGTATGATAGGTAACCACTAGCGGTAAATTTGACGCAACCGCAAATCGCTCAAACGCGTTTGGCGCATAAGTTGTGCTATGAAGCCATAAAACATCGGGCCTAAATTTTTCGGCGATCGCTTCAATCTCTTGTTTTGCCGTTAAGCCAAAATTACGTTCTTTCCTGCCCTGAATACCAAACATTTTTATTACTTGATTGCCAAGATTGGAGCTTGATACTGTAACGTGCTCTGGCCTAGAAAGACCGTTCTCGTAATCTGGTGCAACAATTTCTACTGACACATTGTTTTGCAATAACCCATCAACCGATTCGTTTATTGAGCTAGTAACTCCGTTGGGTAGCGGGTATGTAAGCGAGCTTACAAGCACCTTCATTTACTTTCTGGGCGATGAAAAAGATGCCCTAACTTGCGTCCAATCTTCGGCAAGCACTCCAATTACCGCTGCAAGTGGCACCGCTAATAATACCCCGAGAATTCCGTAAAGCTTGCCACCAATCAGTATCGCAACAATTACAATTACTGGATTTAAACCAACTGCTTTGCTCATTATTTTTGGCACTAAGAAATTATTTTCAAGTTGCTGAACAACAGTGTAAATAATTAAAGCTAAAAATCCGTAAAGCGGCGAGATAGAAAGACCGACAATCACACCCGGAACTGCGCCGATCCACGGACCAACCATCGGTACAACTTCGGTTATTCCCGCCCAAACACCGAGCGTTAACGCGTACGGCATACCAATTATCGAAAGTCCGATCGTTACAAGGGATCCGACCGCAACCATAAGAAGTAACTGACCGCGTAGCCATGCGCCCAACTTTAAGGCAATTTTTCGTGTTGTTTCGGCTAGTCCCTCGTAAGACCCTGGTGGCAAAAGTCCTTTGTAAAGTTTCTTAATACCGTGTTCGTCGATAAGTAAATAAAAAGTTAAAACAAACACGGTCAAAACCGCTACTACGCCGTTTATCACTCCAACTGTTTTAGTGAAGATTGTACCGCCGATATCGCCCAGTTGTGAAGAAATGGCGTCTAAATTCTTAACCATTAACGACGCTACTTGATCAACAAAACCCGTACTAGACGATTGTGAAAATGTTTTTACTGTTTCGGGTAAAGTATTACTAAATTCGCGAATCTGGGTTACAAGCGGTGGAATTAACAGCGAAGCTACTCCAGTAAGGATAATGAAAAAGAGTAAGAAAATCGCTACCACTGCGCCTGGACGTGTTAGGTACCTTGACCACCTGTCTGTTAAGGGCGACAATCCGGCTACAATAATTACAACTAAAAATAGCAGGATTAAGACGTCGCGAATTAAATAGATAAACCAAATACCAAGAATTAACAAAATTAGGCGAAGTAACGATGAAGTTGAGATATCTATCTTTTGAACCATAAGTTAATAATATGGTAAATACTGGATTCGTCAATAATTATCGGGGGTACTCAAACTATTGTCGCTTTGGGCGGATTTTCCGTTCGCTACGCGAACTCCACTTCTCGCAGAGTGCTGCTCGCAGTTGCACCGCGGTTCAAATCCGCCTGTC
>JACRAP010000001.1 GCA_016213365.1 Candidatus Berkelbacteria bacterium | reverse complement strand
GAATTTGTAGCGGAAATGAACTCATACGCAACTAAATTAGGGGTAAAAAACACTATTTATGGCGACCCAGCCGGTTTAAACGACGACGTGGGTCGATCGACTGCCTTCGACCTATCAATTATTGCCAGGCGGTTACTACAAGACGAATTTCTTAGTGAGGTTGTTTCAACTGCCAAAACAACTATATTTAGCGTTGATAAAACCGTTAAGCACGACTTAGTTAACTCAAATCGGTTATTACAAAAAGAAACACCGTATTATTTAAAAAACACTCTCGGTATTAAAACTGGGTACACCTTAAAAGCTGGTTATTGTTTAGTAGCGGCGTACCAGTTTGGTGATAGAGAACTCGTTGGGGTAATTTTAAATACCACTGAAATTTCCACCTCAGCTTCAGCTAAAGAAATGCGAAAACTATTCACTTGGGCAGAGCAAAATCTTGAAGCAGTAAATTACTAATTTGTAGTATTTTCCATTGCGGACTTGACAAACCCTTCCAACAGATATACTAATTAGGCATATAGGATAAAGAAAGGAGTCAGTATGACTATTGATCAGTGGGGTACAGAATCAAGAGATACTGTACAGTTAGTATGGGATCGGATTGTAGATTTTACACCTAACCTAATCGGTGCGGTTGTAATAGTTCTGGTTGGTGCGATTATTGGGATGGTTCTTGGTTACGTTGTTACAAGGATTCTTCAGGCGGCAAAACTTCAGTCGCTTAGCGATCAGAGTAAATTAACAGATGTTCTAAAAAGAGCAAACGTTAATAGTGATATCGCGGAGATTTCGGGTTCGTTCGTTAAGTGGGTAGTAGTACTTGCCTTCTTAATTCCTGCTTCTGCGGTATTAAGAATCGAAGGGGTACGTGATTTCTTTGAAGGAATTTTCCTTTACGTTCCACGTGTTCTAGCAGTTGGCGTACTGATTCTCTTTGGTACAGCAGTTGCTAATTTGATGGCAAAGCTTGCTCGCGCAACAGCTGATAGCTTAGGTTCAACAACCGCCGGCACAGTTGAGTTTGTAACGCGTTGGGCGTTCTACTCATCGATCGTAATCACCAGCATGTTTGCGCTTGGTGTTCCACGAGAATTCACCGTAATTCTATTCATCGGTGTTGTATCTGCCCTTGCTCTAGCACTAGGCCTTTCACTTGGAATGGGTGCTAAAGATCATATGAACGACCTTATCAAAAAGGTTCGCGACGAATTCAAAAAGTAAATTGATTTCAAAAGAAAAAAAGAAGCCCAAATGGGCTTCTTTTTTTAATCTTTCCAATTACTTAAAGCATTGGTTGCGGCGTCTTGTTCTGCTCGTTGTTTAGATGACCCTTGTCCCTGGGCAAGCTCGCGTTCACGCGCAAACACCCCTACAACGAATAATTTATTATGATCTGGTCCGCTATGCGAAATTACTCTATATTCCGGCGTTACGCCCAATTTCTCTTGTGAGATTTCCTGTAAATGAGATTTCGGATCGATATACAACTTTTTCTCGATAATCTCTGGTAGTAATACGATTAAAAATCGGTGGATAAACTTAGAGGCCGCATCATATTTTTGATCTAAATAAATTGCGCCGATTAACGCTTCAAAGGTATTTGCCAGAATTAAATTGCGCTCGCGTCCGCCGCTTTTTTCTTCGCCTTTACTTAAAAATAGTAACGAGCCCAAGTCTAACTGGGTCGATACTTTTGCGAGCACCTCGCCGCGCACGATCGAACTTCGCCAGTTAGTTAGCTCGCCTTCAGGATTGGAAAAATTATTGTACAAATATTCTGTAACCACCAACTCCAAAACCGCATCACCTAGAAATTCCAATCTTTCGTTATGCTCCAGTGGCGTTTTACCAGATTCGTTGATGTAAGAGCGATGAATAAAAACTTGTTTTAACAAATCTTGGTTATTAAATTTTACGCCGATTTTTTCTTCTAGCTCAGCAAAATTGAAATTACTCATCATTAAGCTTCTTCTGGTTTTTCAGTTTCGGCAACGAAACGATCGCTATTTCTATAAAGCGTTCCTAGTACACCATTAATAAACTTTGAAGAATTTTCGCCGCCAAAGGTTTTAGCGATCTCAACCGCCTCGTTAATCGCAACTTTAGGCGGAATATCTTCGTCTTTTAATAGTTCGTAGCCCGATAGACGAAGAATACTTTTATCGATTACTGAAATTTGTTCGAGCGGCCATTCTGGAGCGGCGGTAGTCACCAGCGCGTCGATTTCTTCGGCGTGCTTTACGGCGCCTTCGGCGACACGGGTCGCATATTCCATATCAACGTCTTTCTTAACGGGTTCGGCAACGCGTACTAAGATTTTTTTAATATCTTGATCTTTATGAAAATCCCATTCGTAAAGCGATTGCATCGCAATCGTTCTAGATAAATGACGGTTTACCGACATCCTATTTGTCTACAACAATTCTTTTAGTAGCTTTTGGCTTTACAGATACGCCTTTGTAGAAGTTGCAGTGCGGACAAACGATATGCGAACGAATGGTTTCGCCGCAGTTAGAGCATTTAACAAAAGGTAACGCCGTTGCCTTATATTGGGCGCGTCGTAAGTTGGTTCTGGTTTTAGATAATTTCTTTTTTGGCTCTGCCATAATATGTATCTATTATGACACTTTTTTAGTGAAAAATCTAGTCGAGTATTAGGTTTATTAGCTTGCCGGATCTATAAATAACTTTACTAATCTTTTTAGCGGCTAACTTTACTTTTACCTCCGGTAACTCGACTGCTAATTGCTTCGTCTCTTCCTCACTACCCAAATCGTCACAATATGCTATAAATTTTTGATTAATTAGCACTGTAATTTTTGTTTTTTCTTTTGAGGTGTCGGCAATAGGCCAGTTTTGTTTAAATACAGATTCTGTATTTCCCAAATTTTGCCACATCTCTTCACATAAAAACGGGAAAATAGGGGCGAGGGTAATAATAAATTTGCCAAATAATTCTTTGTCGATTTTTTCTTCTTTAATTGAATTTACAAATTTCATCGCTTCAGAGATTACTGTGTTCAAACGAAACTGCGGAATCATTTGATTAATATTCGTTAAATATCGAGCAAATTGTTCGCTGAAATTACGTCCTTCGCCGATTTGATTAGCACTAATTTGGTAAAGTTTTATCAAAAACCGATGTATGCCGTTAATACCCCTGTTATTCCACTCGGCCTCTACATCCATCGGGCCGATAAATAATTCATAACCACGCAAAGCATCGCGACCGAAATGCTCAACCAGCAAATCCGGTGACACGATATTACCTTTGCTTTTACTCATTCTAGCGCCGTGCAAATTAATCGAACCGATATTATAAAGCTGTTGGAACGGTTCGGTAATATGGGTATCAATGTAATTGTACTTGGCAAGAAACTTGGTAATAAAGCGAGCGTAAAGTAGGTGAAGCGTTGCGTGCTCTATCCCGCCGATATATAAATCAACCGGTAACCAGTTTTTAATTGTTTCTGTGTCAAGTGCCGAATTTTCGTCGGTAGGGGAAAGGAATCTAAAAAAGTACCACGACGAATCGAAGAAAGTGTCTAGCGTATCGGTTTCGAAATGCCAGCCCTTGCCGTAAAGTTTTTCGGCAAGTTCTATAAAGTCGCGCGATCGAGCGATTGGGCTTTCACCACCCGGTACAAAATCAACGTCTTTGGGCAAAAGTAGGGGAAGGTGTTCGTCTTTCACTGCGTGCGCATTGCCTTGCGGATCGTAAACAATCGGAATCGGCGCCCCCCAATATCTTTGCCTAGAAACCAACCAATCGCGTAAACGATAGTTTGTCGTCGCAGATCCCGCACCGATTTTTTCCAAATCTTCAATTATTTTAGATGCAGCCACTTTTGAGTTTTGACCATTGTATTTATCAGAATTGATTAGATCACCGCTTTCAACAAAAGGCAGTTCGGTCTTATTCGAATTAATTACTTCTAAAATTTCGAGCTGGTGAATTTTGGCGAATTGGAAGTCACGTTCGTCGTGCGCTGGAACCGACATCACCGCGCCGGTGCCGTAATCCATAAGTACGTAATCGGCAATCCAAATCGGTACTTCCTTGTTGCTTAACGGTACTTTGGCGTAGCTACCGGTAAATACCGCAGTTTTTGAAGTTTCTTTTTGTTGTTGCCTGTCGACATTGGTTTTGGAACGGACGCTTTGCTGATACTGCTCAACAGCGTTTTTTTGCTCGACAGTTACTAATTTTTCAATTAACGGATGCTCGGGCGCTAAAACTAACGCAGAAACTCCAAATAATGTATCTGCTCGAGTGGTAAAAACCTCGATACTCAAATCGTCACTTTTAAAAATAATTTTTGCGCCGATCGACCGACCGATCCAATCGCGCTGAAGCGACTTAACGCGCTCTGGCCAATTTAAACCATCTAAATCGTCGATTAACTCATCGACAAACTCGGTAGTTTTCAGAAACCACTGTGATAGTTCTTTTTTAGACACCATCGAACCACATCGTTCGCATTTGCCGTTAACCACTTGCTCGTTGGCCAGTACAGTCTGATCTTGTCCACACCAGTTAACTAAAGCGTTGCGTTTTTCGGCCAAGCCGTGTTTGAATAACTGCAAAAATAGCCACTGCGTCCATTTGTAGAAATTCGGTTCGCAAGTTGAAAGATATTTGGACCAATCAAAACTAGCGCCGATATCCTCGAGCTGTTTGCGAATAGTTACGATCGCTTCGTCGGTGAACTTTTTAGGGTGTGATTTGTATTTAATGGCAGCGTTTTCGGCCGGCAAACCAAAGGAGTCGAAGCCCATTGGATGAAGTACGGTTTTGCCCTGAAGCATTTGGTAGCGGGCGTAAAAATCGCTTAATACATACCCGCGCCAGTGCCCAACATGCAGTCCGTGCCCAGAAGGGTAGGGGAACATATCGAGACAGTAATACTTGTTTTTTGCGTTTACGCTATGCGGATCTACTTGGTAAAGTTTTTGTTCTTCCCAAATTTTTTGCCACTTCGCCTCAATCGCGCTGTGGTCGTAAATCGCTTTGCTCATTGGTTGTATTTTATCCTGTTATTGTAATTATTGAAATGCACGATTGTTTTGATTAGGGTATAAATTAAGAATATGAATATAAGGCAATTTCTATTGGTAGGCGGCGTGCTGTTTGTGATAATCGGACTTCTTGGAAAGTACGGCGTTATCGGACCGACTTTTGAAAAAAGTATCTTTGGCGAAACTTGGGTATTTAGTCCAACGGAAAGTTGGGGATATCTGTTTTTTGGAGTAATTTCGCTTGTTGCAATTGGTAGCAAGAGCGTCAGTTTTCAGTCTTTCTGGGCGATATTAACCGGCTTAGGTTCGATCACGATGGCGATATTAAGTATTTTCAATGTGGAGTTTTTAGGGATAATAGTAAATAGACCGATGGATATATTAAGTTATACGTTGATCGCCGCCTGGGCGATCGCCAGCACCAAAGATGCTTAAAACAATATTAGAAAATTACTCAACAACAACACTTATAATCGGTGGGGTTTTGGTGTTGTTTTTACTTATTATCGGGCGCAAATTACTGTCATTTGTTGTGATTGGGTTAGTAATCGCAATTTCGGTTTATTTCTATCTAAATAGGTAGCTAAATATGAGTTTGGCTCTGGTGGAGAACACCAGAGCCACAGAACGCCGGTCGCTACGTTACGACACTGAAAAGGATTGCCGCTACGCGCTGGAAAACCAGTCCCAGAAACGTGAACGCTACGATTAGAACCAAAAGTCCGAATGAATCTGTTTCTCCTTTGTCCATTATGACTATCAGAAGTGATGTCATGATGTACATACAGAAGAAACTGAGCAGAAATCCCAGCAACGTTGGCATAAAGAATACGTAGAAGCACCACGCAGCGATGCCAAAGAGAATCGAGAGCCAAAACGCAATCCACATCTTCTTTCTGTTCACAATTCCTCCATACACCAACTCCAGATCGCTCAGGAATTGTCTGACAAAATTTTACCAGAAAATTACAACTAATCAAGGTATTGTTCTTAAATTACTTAGAGATTGTCAAAGACTTACTCTGAGCGAACGAAGTGAGTCGAAGAGTGGACCGTACCGGGTTCGAACCGGTGACCTCATCCATGCCATGGATGCGCGCTACCAACTGCGCTAACGGCCCTCACTGCTGAATATTTTACAACTAATTACCGTGTCTGTTAAGAAGAAATTACTTTATTATTAAACTCTTACCGGTCATATCGCTAGACGGTGCGATGCCCATTATCTCTAATATGGTCGGTGCCACGTCGGAAAGCGACCCTTTATCGTTGATTTTTAACTGCTTAACTACATCGCCAGCTAAAATAAACGGCACAGGGTTATTACTATGTTCGGTATCGGATTCGCCGGTTTTAGGGTTAACCATTTGCTCGGCGTTGCCGTGATCGGCGGTAATTACAAGTAATCCGCCCATTGGGTTAATCTTTTCGTAAATTTCTTTTAGCCCTTTTTCAACCGCTTCGCAGGCCTTAATTGTTGCGCGTAAGTTGCCGGTATGCCCAACCATATCCGGACAGGCGTAGTTTAAAATAATAAAATCGTAATTTTGTAAATTTTTTATTACAGTTTCGGTGATTTTTGGGCTTGCCATCTCTGGTACTTGATCGTAACTGGCTGCTTTTGGCGACGGCACAACAATTCTATCTTCACCGGCGTACGCAACTTCTTGGCCGCCGTTAAAAAAATACGTAACGTGGGCGTATTTTTCGCTTTCCGCCACATGTAACTGCTTTAAATTTGCCTCGCTTATTACCGCTGAGAGCGGCTTTTTAACTTCACTTGGGCTAAAAGCCACCTCCATCGGCAACCCTTCTTGGTAAAAAGTAAAACCAACAAAAGTAATATTTTTTAAAACCTTTTTTCGCCCAAAACCCTTAAATTCCGGCGACACAAACGCTTGGGTTAATTCGCGAGCTCTGTCGCCTCTAAAATTAAAGAAAATTATTGAGTCGCCGTCTTGAATCGTTCTAAAGGAGTTATTTTCGCCCTGAACAACGGTAGGCGGGATAAACTCGTCCGAATAACCGTCGCGATACGCCATCGCCACTGCCCCCTCGGCGCTTCTGGAAGTTTTGCCCACACCTTCGGTCATTGCGCGGTAAACTTTTTCGATTCGTTCCCAGCGGTGATCTCTGTCCATCGCGTAATACCGGCCTTCAACGGTGCCGATTCTACCAAAACCAAACTTATTTAAGGACGTATTGATATGTGAGATATATTCTTGAGCGGCAAATGGAGGAGTGTCGCGACCGTCGGTAATGGCATGGATAACTATATCAGTACTACCGAGCTTTTGACCCATATCCAGTAAGGCAAATAAATGATCGATGTGGCTATGAATACCGCCGTCGCTAGTTAAGCCGATAATATGAACTGCCTTTGAGTTTTGTTTTGCGTTGTTAAATGCCTTAACGAGCGCTTCGCTTTTAAAAAAAGAACCGTCTTTAATCGCTGAAGTTATCGACGGAAACGATTGATGAACGATCTGTCCGGCGCCGATGTTTAAGTGCCCGACTTCTGAATTACCGCGTTCTTTTTCTGGTAACCCAACCGCCACACCCGATGCGCCCAAAACAGCATGCGGATAAGTCTGCCAAGCCATATTCATAAACGGCGTTTTGGCCAACGATACAGCGTTACCGCCCCAACTCGGTGCGATACCCCAGCCGTCGATTACTGTTAAAACGACTGGTTTAGGCCTGTTTTGTTGTGGCATTATTAGGGAATAATTGGCGTTCAATGTCCAGTAAGCGACGATACTTACTCATTCGTTCCGGATGATTGTCGTTTGGTGCGCCGGTTTTAATAAACTGTGCGTTTACCCCTACGGAAAAGTCGGCGATATAGTCATCGAGCGTTTCGCCGCTACGATGCGAGATAATAATTATATAACCGGCGTGTCTAGCCATTTCGATTACATTTAGCGTCTGGCTGACCGTACCGATTTGGTTTAATTTAACTAAAATTGCGTTTGCGGCTTTTAGTTCCAGCCCTTTAGATAATCGGCTTGGATTGGTTGCGAATATATCGTCGCCAACTAGCATAATCCGTTTTGAGGTTGGGTTGGTTTCGTCCATTAGCTTTCGAAACTGGCTCCAGCCGTCCCAGTCTTCTTCGTTAAACGGGTCCTCGATCGATAAAATCGGGAAATCGCTTAACAGCCCTAAGTACCTGCGCGGCGAAATCTCAAAAGTCGGCGCTACGCTTGAGGCGGCGATATCTAAGCCAAGCGATACCTCTTCCCACGGTTGATAACCTGATTCTTTAATCGCGCGCACCAATAAATCTAGCGCCATCTCGTTAGTGTCTAAACTTGGGGCGTAACCGCCTTCGTCGCCGATCGGCACAAACGCGCTGTTACCGCGCAGCAGTGTGCCAAGCGTGCTAAAAATTAATTTACCGGCCGATAGTTGGTTATGATAACCCTGGACACGGTCGGGGATAACCATAAATTCTTGAATATCTAAATTGTTTTCGGCGTGCTTACCGCCGTTAATTAAGTTAAACATCGGTACCGGCAAGTTAAAACCAGTTCGATGATCGAGTGAGCCGATGTGTTGGTACAATTCCACGCCTTTTTCGCTTGCGGCTACGCGCGAGATTGCCATCGATACCGCTAAAATTGAGTTAGCGCCAAGGTACGATTTATCTTCAGTTTGATCAAGCGCAACCATGATCTGATCGAGTTCTTGCTGATTGGCCGGATCTTTACCGATTAACGCTGGGGCGATATATTTTTGTACATTTTCTACCGCTACCGCCGCTGGAACGGTTTTGGCCTCGTATTTACCCTTACTGGCGCCAGCCGGAACTGCCGACGATCCGCTGTGCCCGCTATCGGTTACTACTGTTGCTTGGATTGTCTCGTCGCCACGCGAGTCGTGGATAATTTGAGCGTGAATTTCTTTAATCATAAACTTTTTGCTAACCCTTCCTTTAAAAACTGTATCGGTTCAACCGGTGTTGGGTCAACCCCATAAATGCCCGCCAAGTAATAGCTAACCAAGTCGCCTAGATAAATATAAAGTAATTGCTCGATAAGTTGCGAATTGCTATTTAATTCTAGCGGAATTACCGTCACTTGATTTTTGGCTAAAACTTGTTGAAGAATTTTCGTTCTGGCAACGTTGCGCGAAAATGCGTATTTACTTTCTAAATAAATTACGACCGTTTTTTCAGGAAACGGGTTCTCCAAACCTGCAATAAAGTTGTGTGATAATTCCGGGAGTGAGAGCGCAAAAGCAAAGCTATTACTATTTTCGTTAAGCTGATTACTCCAACGTTTGGTAACGGCTAGTAGGGGAGCGTAGCTAATTACAATTGGCAGTTTATTGTTAATACTCATCGCCAACTGCTTTGCCTGTTCGTTAAATTTGTCGTCTTTAACTTGCAAGGATAATTCTTTAAGCGCGTCGAAGTAGTCTTTTTCGGTTAATTCGATAATTTTTAGTTTTGATGCAAGCGTTAAGAGCGAACCGTATAAAAAGCCGATCGCGCTTCGCGGCGAACTTTCGTAGTTAATTTTTAATACCGCGAAACCTTCTTTCTTTGCCATTTCGGCGAGTTTGCCGCCCTTAGTAATAGCAAAAACTGTTAGTTTTTTCGCTACAGCCGATTTGACCGCGTCTAAAGTTTCTTCGGTATCGCCAGAGTAGCTAACGGCAATAATTAGGGTTTTTTGATCCGCCCAAGCAGGTAATTGATAATCCGCCCAAGTGTCGATTTGAATAGAAGAGTTTTGGCAGTAGTCTTTTAGTAACATGCCGGCGATACCGCTGCCGCCCATACCGATAATTAAAATACGATTAAAGTTGTTTATATCAAACGGCAAATTTTGCGTCCATAAACCGGTCCATGCCTTTTCCAGTTGAAGCGGCAAGTCGTTAATCTTTTCGAGCATCCCCGAGGGGTCTTGTACAATTACATCCTCGTCCATAGTTTTACGATACGTTATTTCTGTTTAATGGGGAAGTAAAAGGCAACCCCCTCTCTCGAGGGGGTAAGTGGTTCGCTGTCAGTGGTTAACCGCTTTGATGATACTTCTCATACGCCACGGGCGGACGATTCCCACCACTCCAAGCGCAATCGCGTCGGCGCCGAATTCAAACGCTAGGTTGGCAGCATACACCGACTGGATACCATTACCAAGTATGATTGGCTTAGTAACACCCAGGTAGCGTAAATGCCATAGGCGCTCAAGCGCAAATAACAGGCAGGTCGGTCCGGAAAGTCCACCTGCGCTTGGAAGTCCACGCTTGGTAAGCGGCGAAACCTCACCGTCGCCAAACAGTTGTTTCCAGTCCACGCCTGCCGTTCCCCAAGGAATGGTGTTGCCGATCCAAAGCGCGTCACAGCTTTGATGTTCGCTCACTTCAAGAAGTAACTCCATAGGAGTAACTACACTAAAGTTAGCGATTAACGGCACGTCTAGATCTGCTGCGATGTCGAGCGCTGTTAACACCTCGTCTCCAAGTTCTTCGTAGTGCAAGCCAATGTTTGGACAGGCAAAGTTTAGAACCAGCGCCCTGGGAGAGTCTACTCCTTGCATGTACCGCTTGTCGAGCGCAACATATCGCCTTAACTCTTCAAAACGTGCTTCCTTTGAGCTTGCAACGCTCATGAACGACTGCATGAACGGTCGCCGCATTCTTTGATAGCGTCCAGACTGGTATAACGCTTCAGCTCCCGGTCCGCTTAAGCCAACTGCGTTCAGGACATGGCCGCTTAGCGGCTTGACCACGATGCAACGCGGCATTAACTCTGTTGGAGTTACGCCGTCTTTGCCAAGATGCAAATTACCCACTCTTGGCTCGAGCGTTGTGGTTTTGGCAACAAAGGTGGTGCCTCTCCAATTTAGCCCGAAGAACCTCCAAATTCTGTGAAACGGATAACCTTCGCCGTAAAATCCTCTTGCGCCAGAGGCGCAAAGCACTCTACCGTATTCAACTTCGCGTAGCTTCATAACGCCTCCAAATGTTCAAACTGGAGAAAGTATAACAAAATCTGTGGACCTGAGGAGACTCGAACTCCTTACCTCAGCAATGCGAATGCTGCGCTCTACCAGATGAGCTACAGGCCCATAAAAATAATTATATAGATGAAATTACTTCATTAACAGGGTATAATATATTTATCAGCCAGAGTGGTGGAACGGTAGACGCGAAGGACTCAAAATCCTTTGAGCCGCAAGGCTCGTGTGGGTTCAAGTCCCACCTCTGGCACGAAAAATGAAACAAGTAGAATTAAACGAGCAAGATATTAAGAAACTCTTTAAAAGCGAAACTCCAAGCGCACGGTTTTTAAGAGCCATACAAAAAATCACTAAGAATCTAATCTATTTTGGATGCTTATACTTGATATTCTTTTACATTATTAACTTTAGCGCTATCAACAAACAGCTCGCTTTCTGGTTAAACCCACCGAAATTTGAACCGGTAGTAGTTAACAACCCAGACCCAACGCCGAATTTAAGCGACCCAGACCCAGAGCCATTACCAAACTACTCGCCGCGAATCCAAATTCCGCGTGTTGCTATCGACGCGCCAATCGTTATGAACGTAACTGCCCCAAGAGTTGTGCCAGAGCTTTCAAAGGGTGTAGCCCATCTATACGACTCTGCCTTGCCCGATCAGCGCGGTAACACCGTAATTTTTGGACATTCTTCTAATTACACCTGGAGTAGGGGATCGTACAAGAGCGTTTTTACTTTGTTAACTAAGCTAAAAGCTGGCGATCAAATAATCTTGCCTTACAAATCCCAAAAATACGTTTACGAAGTAACCGGCACAAAAGTCATCTCGCCGTACGATTTATCTGTCCTAAAGAAAACTGACGACCCAATTTTAACCTTAATTACTTGCTATCCGCTTGGAACATCGCAAAAACGCTGGGTAGTTATCGCAAAATTAGTTAACGGCGAGCAAACTGGGGTACAGCCAAACGATCCGCTACTGAGCGAAGTGCCTACACCTCGTTAGCTCTGGTGAAGTAAATTATCGTTGATTCCAGAAAATCTTTTGAATAAATTGTTACCGTTTCGTCATTTTCGTTAACCGAAAAATTAGTGGTGTAGTTAGCGCCGACTTTGTAAATTAGTTCGTCGGTATTGTGCTTTAGCGAATAGTACCTAATTTCGTTATTAACGGAGTAAATTATGTTGTTATTTAAGCGTTTTATCGAATTTGGCTCGGTGCTAAACCTCGTTACAAATTTGCCGCGATCGTAAAGCTCGTTTCCGACTAACTCAAGCCCCGATTCGATAGGGGAGTACGAAACCTCAACTGGCTCGTTGAAGGTTTGCTTTTGGGCAATTGGTTCGCGAGCGATTAAGTAAAAATCGCTACCTTTAACCATGCCGATCTCACCGCCCTTTAAATTAAACTCAGCGTAAAAATCGTAAAACCCGTCTTTTGAGATTTTAAGCTCGTAATTGCCGCTTGGGAGCGACCGCTGCTCATAAGGTAACTTAGTGCTAACTAATTGATTGTTTAGATAAACTTTTGCCTGTTCGTCCCACGCTTCAACGGCGATAATTACGGTTTGTTCAAAGGTTTTAGTTTGCGGATCGAATTTCAAGCCGTTTGCCCAAACTAACGCCGCAACAGTAGTTACAGAAAAAGCCGTTATCGCTAAAACACTAATTACGTAGGTGATGATTCGGTGGCGCAAAGACCTCATTAAATTCAATTATACCACTGTTATTGTCTAAATGTTTTGCTAGAATTACTTCGCTAGGAGAAAACTAAAATAATCAGACGAATTGGTGTAGATTTAGGCACAACTAACATTCTTGTTTATATCCCCGGACAGGGGATTATGATCGACGAACCCTCCGTTGCCGCGCTCGACGCCTACGACAATAAAATTGTCGCTTTTGGAGAGGAAGCGAAAAAAATGCTCGGCAAAACGCCTGATAGTATTATTGCCGCTCGGCCGCTAAAAGACGGTGTTATCGCCAGCTTTAAAATTACTGAAGCGATGCTTCGCTACTTTATTAATCGCGTTTCCGGCAGACTACGCTTATTTCGGCCAGATATTATGGTAGCCGTACCTGTTGGCGCCACTTCCACCGAACGCCGAGCCGTAATCGATGCTTGCGTTGCCGCCGGCGCTAAAAACGCATATATCATTAAAAAACCGGTTGCCGCCGCCTTAGGCGCAAACGTACCAATCGCCGCCGCTGAGGGGCATTTAATTATCGATATCGGCGGCGGAACAACAGAGGTAGCGGTGATTTCACTTGGTGATGTGGTTGCCGCAACGAGCGTTCGCGTTGGTGGCGATAAGATGGACGCCGCAATCACAAACTATATCCGCAAAAAATACTCGTTAGTAATTGGCGAACAAACCGCCGAAAATTTAAAGATAAAAATCGGTAACGTACTACCGCAAAAAAAGGATCAAACGATGGAACTATCTGGCACTAACTTTGTAACTGGTTTACCTGAAAGTATTATTGTAAATTCCAGCGATGTAATGAACGCCGTTCAAGAAGAAATTCAAGAAATTATCGGCGCCGTTAAAACCGTTTTGCAAAAAACTCCGCCAGAACTAGCCAGCGATATAATGGACAAGGGAATGATTATGACCGGTGGTGGCTCGATGCTACGCAATCTCGATCAATTATTCTCAAAAGTTACCGGCGTTCCCTGCCAGCTGGCTGAAGAAGCGCGCCTATGCGTTGTAAAAGGCACCGGTATTGCTATTGAAAATCTCGACGAATACGTCCGCTCGGTCCTTTGGGCAAAGCGATAAAAGTGTAAAATTTAACTAATGAAATTGACAACAATTTTAGGGGTGCGGGTTGACTGTATTACTTCAGCAGAATTAATCGATTTAATTTCCATCACGCTTAACACAAGCTCCAAACCCAAACAAATCATCACCGTAAACGGCGAGATTATTTTGAAAGCCAAAAATAACCCCAAGTATAAAGAACTTATTAATAACAGCGATATCCGGCTTTGCGATTCTACAAATTTACATTGGGTAAGTAAATTTACTCCAAACCCAATCCCGCAAAAAATCCCCGGCTCTTCCTTAACGCTCGATATCTGCCAACTTGCCCAAACCCTAGAAAAACGCGTGTTTCTACTTGGCTCTAAACCCGGCGTTGCAAAAAAAGCGGCCACAAAACTTCAAGAATTATTCCCAAAATTAATTATCGCTGGCACTAGCCATGCCAATCCAAACGACCCCGAATCAGTAAAAGAGGTAAAAAAATCTAATACCGATATCGTTTTTGTAGCATACGGCGCCCCAGAGCAAGAATTTTGGATTAAAGAAAATCTTAATAACGCCGGCGCAAAAATATATATGGGTGTGGGCGGAACTTTTGATATGCTTGCTGGAATTACCCCTAGGGCGCCGATATATCTGCGCTATCCGTTGCCACTCGAATGGTTATGGCGACTAATTCTGCAACCTTCAAGATTTAAGCGCATAATAAACGCTGTATTAGTTTTTCCAATACTAGCAATAATAGATATTGCATTTGGTGATAAAAAATAGTACTATGTATAAAAGTAGTCAGGGTTTCCCTGGCTTCTTTTTTAATTTAATGTGAAACTAAAGGAGAAAAATATGGCAATATCAGCATTCGCAGCAGCAATTAACCAATTATCCGACGAGCGTGGCTTACCGCACGACGTTATTATCGAAGCGATCGAATCAGCAGTGGCCGCCGCTTACCGAAAAGACTACGGTAATCCAGACCAAAATATCGTCGCCAAACTCGATGAAGAATCGGGCGAATTTGATGTAAAGCAAATTTTTGATGTTGTTGAAGAAGTTGAAAATACCCACGCCCAATTAACCACCGAAGAAGCTAAGGAATATAAGAAAGATCCAAAAGTCGGCGATGTTATCGAAATTAAACTCGAACCGCACAGCGATTTCGGTAGAATTGCCGCCCAAACCGCCAAACAAGTAATCTCCCAGCGCCTACGCGAAGCTGAAAAAGAAATTCTTTACGCCGAGTACAAAGAGAAACAAGGTCAATTAATTAACGGTTACGTTCAACAGGTTGAGGGTCCAAACGTAATTATGAATATCGGCAAGCTAAACGGCTTAATGATCGCGTCCGACCAAATTCCAAATCAAAACTATTACCCAGGTCAGCGCCTAAAGATTTTAGTTTATAACGTAGAGGAATCGCCGCGCGGTCCACGCGTTTTGGTAACCCGTTCTAGCGCCGATTTTATCGCTAAATTATTCGAACTGGAAGTACCAGAAATCGCTTCTGGGGCGGTAGAAGTTAAAGCAATCGCCCGTGAAGCCGGAACTAGAACAAAGATGGCAGTGGCATCAAATCAGGCCGGTTTGGATCCGGTTGGATCGTGTGTCGGTCAGCGCGGTACTCGCGTTCAAGCTGTTCTTAGCGAAATTGGCGAAGAAAAAATCGACATCATTCTTTGGAACGATTCGATCGAACAGCTAATAAATAACGCCCTAGCACCGGCTAAAATCGAAAAGATTGTTCTTAAAAAGAAAACTAACCACGCCGAAGTAACGGTTAACGAAGATCAATTATCGCTTGCGATCGGTAAAAACGGTCAGAACGTGCGCTTGGCTAGCAAGCTAACTGGCTGGGAGATCGACATTATTAAATTTGGCGAAACAAAGCCGGTAAAAGATAAAAAAGACGACGCCGAAGCGGTAGTAATCGAAGCATCAGAAGTTTCTGCTGAAGATACTACCCCAGAAGCTTAAGTTTTGTGTAAAGTTTACTTTACATTTTGAAACGGCTTAGCTATATTAACTAAAGTGATGGATTTTTTTCCAAACAAATTTAAGTAAAATTCGCTAAGATACAATCAATGACCAATTTCGACAACTATAAAAACCGGTTCAGCGAAACAGCAGAGAAAATCTTGCGCGACAGCGAGATGTACGCCCAAATTATGGAGTCTGGTATCGACACCCAACATCTACTGGCGGCGCTTGCCAACAATCCAGGAACGATCGCCTACGAAGCCCTGCGCGAGCTGACTATCAGCCCAGAAAAAGTAAAAGACATCGTTACTTCGCAAAAAGATAAGATAAAACCGTCGTACGGCATCGCCGACGACTTAAAACGAATCCTAAAAACCGCTTACAAAAAAGCGTCAATCTATCAGTCGCCAACAGTCGATTCCGAGCACTTACTCTTGGCGATAGTTGCCACAAAAGACTGTAACGCATATCGGGTAATTGAATCGCTCGAAGTGGATCCGAAGGTCGTTCGCACTCAGCTCGAAGATTATTTCGAGCACGTTTCCACTTCCTATAACGACGCGGACGACGAGCATAATCTTGAAAGCGAACCGTATAGTGCGCCAATTCCACCAGAATTAACCAGACAATCGCCAAAACCAAAAACAGCGATCGATTTTTTTACAACCGATTTAACTAAGCAAGCAAAACTTGGCAAGCTCGATCCAGTTGTGGGGCGCACAAAAGAAATCCGCAGAATTACCCAAATATTAATCCGTCGGGTTAAAAATAACCCAGTTTTAACTGGCGAACCGGGAGTTGGTAAAACGGCGATCGTTGAAGGGCTGGCTCAAAAAATTGCTAGCGGCGACGTGCCAACAAATCTTGCTGATAAACGAGTTTTAAGTTTAGATTTGGCGCTGTTAATTTCTGGTACCACTTATCGCGGACAGTTTGAAGAGCGTACCAAAAAACTGATCGACGAAATTATTAAAGCCGGCAACGTAATTCTATTTCTAGACGAGCTTCACACAATTGTTGGCGCCGGCGCCGCCGAGGGCTCGATCGATATGAGCAACATCTTAAAACCAGCGTTAGCAAAAGGGCAGTTGCGTTTAATTGGCGCCACTACCAACGACGAATTTCGCAAATACATCGAAAAAGATCCGGCCCTAGAGCGTCGCTTACAACGAGTAAACGTAGATGAACCAACAGTTGAAGAAACTATTCAAATTCTCGCCGGACTAAAATCCGAATACGAGAAGCATCATAACGTATCAATCGATCAAGAGGCGATTATTGCCGCAGCCGAACTGTCCGAGCGCTACATTAGCGATCGATTTTTACCGGATAAGGCGATCGACTTAATTGATGAGGCCGCCGCCGCCACACAACTCGAAGAGAAACAGGTAAAACTTTCTAATCAGTTAATTGACTTGGAAAAACGTCGCAAACAAGCTAACTTAGAGCATCAAAAAGCCGCCGAGAATTTTGCCTACGAAGAATCGGCAAAGTGGAGAGTGTTGGAATTGCGTTTACTTAGCGAGATCGAAAAAATTAAATCTAAATTGCCGAAGCGAACCAAGTCCGTAACAATCAGCCGCGAAGATATCGCCAAAGTAGTGTCGATGTGGACAGGCATTCCGGTTACCGCCTTGCAAAAAACCGACAAAATCCGGTTAGTAAATTTGGAAAATACACTTAAAGACTTTATCGTCGGCCAAGACGAGGCGATCAACACCATCTCTTCCGCAATCAAGCGCAGCAGCGCCGGCGTATCCGATCCAAACCGACCGCTAGGTTCGTTCATCTTTTTAGGCCCAACCGGAGTAGGGAAGACCGAACTGGCAAAGGTGCTCGCCCGCGAAGTTTACGGCAAGGAAGATGCGCTAATAAAAATCGATATGAGTGAATTTATGGAAAAACATAACGTTTCTAGACTGGTAGGTGCCCCCCCAGGTTACGTCGGTTACGAAGATGCCGGAAAACTAACCGAAACGATTCGCCGCCAGCCGTATTCTGTTGTGCTACTAGACGAGATCGAGAAAGCTCACCCTGATGTTTTCAATATGTTGCTTCAAATTATGGAGGACGGCTATTTAACAGACGCCAAAGGCCGCCGTGTTAACTTTAGAAATACCGTGATAATTATGACTAGTAACATCGGTATGACCGAGCTAACTAGACAGGCCGCAATTGGTTTTAAAACAAAAGACGCGCAGGCGGTGGAGCAACGCTACAGCGAAATCAAAAATCAGATTTTAGACAAATTAAAAGATAATTTCCGCCCCGAATTTCTAAACCGGCTCGATAAAGTGGTTGTATTTAAACCGCTGGGTAAATCCGAGATCAAACAAATAATCGACAAGCAGTTACAAATATTAACTTCTCGGCTTCAAAAAGAGGGGATAGAGTTGGTAGTGGAAGAAGGCGCCAAAGATTTTATCGCTGAAAAAGGGTTCGACCCAGAGTTCGGCGCTCGGCCGATTAGGCGTATTATCACTGAATTTATCGAAGATCCGCTCTCGGATATGTTGCTTGGCGGTAAAATCACTATCTCTGCCCCAATTAGGGTGCTTCGCAAGGGCCAAAAACTTTCTTTGGTTAAGTAATAGCCGTAATTCTATAAAAATATTTTTGTTGCCTTAGGGGTTGACTTTTTGGTACTTTTATGGTATGGTTTGCCCAGCACATGGAGGTGTGAAACAGTGAAAGGATTTTCTGCTACGGTTTTTTCCGCTGGTATCTTTGCGGCTGTTATGTCCGGTCTTTACTGGATCATGATAGCGTTAGCGGCAAACAGCCCCGCAATTCAGAAGCGAGTAACGCACGCCAGGAATTTGATGGAAATCATGTTCCTGCTTGCTATTGTTTGCCTGTTCTCGGGTTTCTCCCTGGCCTTGCTTGACCACGCTCTGAGTCGTCGGTCTCGCAAGTGCTAGTTTCCTTAGCCCCGTTCGGTTCGCCGGACGGGGCTTCTCTTATACATTTTATTTTGTTCGGGTTTTCCACTTTTCCACATTGATTTCAATTTATTCGGTTTGTGTTTGGGGAAAACTTTTGTTTGTTAGTTTTCCACTTGACAAGTTCGGTAATTGTTCGTGTATGCTGTTTTAATGAAAGATGTTGTTACTGCTATCGCCGAGCCAATTAAAGTAGTTGCCAGCTTTTCGAGTAGCAGTATTAGAATCCACTTTTTTAACTGGAACGATCGAATATACAAGGTAGATTCAGTTAACTTGTTTCATATCTCCCAAGATGGCAACACAAAAAGCTACCACTTTTCAGTATCTGTCGGCGCCAACAGCTACGAATTACTATTCGACCCAACCACTTTAAGCTGGCGATTGGAAAATGTTGCACAAATATAGACTTGGCAGCGGGTTTAAGTGTTCTTTGAAGCGACATTCGCAGCCGATTTGCTTGGTTCCGCCGCAGGCGGAAAATCGGCGAGGACATAAGCGACGGAGCCGCTGGAGCGTAGGAGCGGTCGCGAAAAGAATATTTAAACCCGCTGCCGGTCAAGGTAATAATCTTATTCTACATCTCGATATACTCGTCTTCGACTCGTTGTCTAAATGAATAAAATAATTATTCATTTAGACATGAACTCCTATTACGCCACGCTGGAGCAACAGGCGTATCCTAATTTGCGCGGTAAACCGATTGGGGTGGCAGGCAAAGGCAAGGGCGAGCGAACGGTTATCGCCGGAGCGTCGATCGAAGCTAAAAAGCTTGGCGTAAAAGGCGCGATGTCGAGCTGGGAAGCGCTAAAAATCTGCCCGAGTTTAATTATTATCCCTGCCAACTACGAGCGTTACAGTTTTGTTAGCAAGCGCATTTTCAATATGCTGGAGCGTTTTAGTCCTAAAGTCGAAATTTTTTCGATAGACGAGGCGTTTATAGAGCTACCAGCGACCATCGGCTGGGACGGCGCCGAGAAAATCGCCAAACAAATGAAACAGCTAATCAGTAAGCAAATAGGGGAGTGGGTTACTTGCTCGATCGGCATCTCTTACGGCAAAACCTTAGCAAAGCTTGCCTCCGAACTACAAAAACCAGACGGCTTAGTAGTAATTAAGCCGGAAAACTTTCGAGCAATCGCTAAAATTACCAGAATAGAAGAGCTGTGCGGTATCGGCTGGCGAATCGGCCCAAGATTAAACCAAATAGGCGTGCGAACAATTGCTGAGCTTGGCGATATTCCCAAGCAAATACTAACTACTATCTTCGGCGAGTTTACCGGCTCTTGGCTTCACCGAATCGGTAACGGTGTGGACGATAATATTATTAGATCGTTTCATGGTTTAGACAGGGAAAAATCGGTCGGACATTCCTATACCGTACCAAGAGACTTAACTAATATCGGCGATACGCTTAGAGTCGCGCTTTTGCTAAGCGAGCGAATTGGGGTGCGATTACGGCGCAAAGAGCTAATCGGCAAAACCATTTCCGTTTATATTCACTTTAACGATCGAACTATCTGGGCGGAAAGCAAAATTCAGCCCTCTTACATTTGCGACGGTTTAGCGATTTACGAGGCCGCCAAGCGTATAATCGACAACATTCCTTATCCAAAACCAATTCGCTTAGTTGGCATTTCTATTAGTAATCTAGTTAGCCAAGAACAAATCACCCAACCGCTTTTTACTATCGAGCAAAAAAAGATAAAACTAACCAACTCAGTAGATAAAATTAACGAGCGCTACGGCGAGTTTACCGTTTTTCGCTCTAGCTTAGCCAAAATTAAACAGAGAATTTTTAACCTACCAGACGGCAGAAATAAAAGATTGTTCGTACCTAACGCAACGCCGTTTATGAAAAGGTTGACTTAGACATAAAACCAATAAAGGTAGTTAAAAAAGACTCTCTTACTTCTCCTTGCGGAGGTTCGGAGAGTCTAAGGGTTTGAGAGTCGATGAGCAAATGCTCAAAGGTTCAAGAATCGTTGAATCTGCCTACGGCAGAATCAGCGGGAGAAGACCTGGTCGCCCGCATCCCAGTCGTCCGGGCGCGAAATGGCATCGGCCCCGACGTACCACCCGTAATTGGCGATCCAGAGGCAGCAGACGGCCAAGAGTATTCCGTTGTCGTCCTTGATGTAGAAGATGTTAGCCTTCCCATCAACGAGTAGTGGCCCGTTGCCCTGACCAATGCCTTGCTTCTTCATGAGCTCGTACATGGTCGCCAGATTCGTCTCAACGACCGTTTCACCGCCGAGTTCGGCGAAAATCGGGCCGTCTTTGGAATTCTTGCGGAGCTTATGAACTCGCAACTTCTGGGCCGGAACTTCCAGCTCATTCTTCCCGGTCCGGTTAAGGTTCAAGAAGTGCTTTTTGAAGTTGTCCCAGGTCTTGTAAATCTTGACGCCGTAGCGAGTGCCTTCCGACATCATCTCGCGAGCGCTGAATGCCTCGATCCTTCCCACGGAGACCGTGGTCACCGGCTCGAGCAGTTCGCTGTCGACGAGCCCCTTAGGGATTCTCCTTCTCTTTGGTTTCGCCGTCAGAAGCTTCTGAAAAGCCTCGCGATCGATACCGGCAGGATTCTCCACGGCAAGTAGGTCGGATAATAGCCCCGATTTAAACAGGGCGTCGGCTCGGTCTTTGTCGACCGAGTGCTGCTCGCAAAGTTTGGCAACATAGCCAAGTTGCGTGGTAGTCATTGGACTTTTGCTCATAGGTAGCTCCTATTTCACGCTATTCTTAATAGCTTGGGTCGTATCCTTCTTATGATGGATTGTAGCTTGCTGCGATCGAAGCTGACGAATGTCAGCTATTGAGATGGACTTTCGAGAAGCAATTTATTATTTCCCTAAAGCCCATCTCAAAATGGTTGTTAAAGTTCGCGTAAATTATACTAATAACGCCAAACAATTTCAATAATAAATAATTGTATTTTCACCACTTGACACATTCGGTTTTTGTTCGCTATGCTAAATTTATGTTAACACCAAAACAAAAACAAATTTTAGAATA
Source organism: Candidatus Berkelbacteria bacterium (assembly GCA_016213365.1). Taxonomy (GTDB): domain Bacteria; phylum Patescibacteriota; class UBA1384; order 2-12-FULL-50-11; family 2-12-FULL-50-11; genus JACRAP01. The sequence continues at coordinate 1,546 of JACRAP010000001.1, read as the reverse complement.
CATTCAAAAATTTATTAACAAACACGACTACGCGCCAAGCTATCGCGAGATCGCCGAACACTTCGGTTTTAGTTCAGTCGCCACCGTCGCCGAACATATCGATAACTTAAAACTAAAGGGTTACCTGTCTAGCGACGAGTCGAGCTATCGTTCGCTTAAAGTTACCGGCATCGAGGTCGATCAAGACAGCAGTTTATTTGCTTTCACTATCCCGCTTATGGGCGCCATTCAAGCCGGCCGGCCGATCGAAGCCGTTCGCACCAGCCAAACCCTAGAGATTCCGCGCGATATGATGACCAAAAATGTCTTTGCTTTAAAGGTTAAGGGCGACTCCATGAAAGACGACGGCATCTTAGAAGGCGATTTTGTGGTGGTAGAGCCGTGCCAAAGCCCTAAAAACGGCGATATCGTGGTGGCGCTAATCAATAAAGACGAAGTTACCTTAAAGCGTTTTTACCGCGAGAAAGATCATATCCGCTTACAGCCAGCTAACAGCAACTACGCCCCAATCAGAGTTAAAAAAGTGGTAATCCAGGGACGGGTTAGGGGAGTGATTAGAAAATTCTAATTTTACTTGACTGAACTTACCCCGTAACGTATATGTTATTTATGGGTAAGATTAGTAATCGTAAACTATTTTTGTTCGGTAAGTATTCCTTAGCAGTTTTGCCACCGAAAAAATGGTTAAGCGAACTGGGTGTAAAAAGAGGAGACAACGTTGAACTTGAGCTCGACCGAACAAAGGGGCGAATTATTATTAAAACCGGAAAACCTGCGCCCAAAAAAATATCTAAACCTAAAAATCGTACTGATAAACCCTCAAAAGACGACTGGCAACCAATCCCACAATTGTAAATTGTGGTACGACCATATCTTTTCTTAATTTGCTATTATAGTTTTATGCCAAAGGGTTTTGATATCTCTGCGTCAAATAAAAGACCAGCTTTATATACACCACCCGTTCAAACAGAAACTGTGCAAAAACCACAGCATCACCACGCCTATTATCGGCGCTGGTACGTATTACTTTTATTAGTAATTATTGCTGTGATTATTTTGCTGGTTCAGTTTAAATACGAAAGTCTGCAGGTAATTATCGGGGATAAACAAAACAATACTCCCGATCAAGTTAAAACCGTTGTCGACTCCACAAACCTTGAACAATCGCTCAAGGATTTATTTAGTCAGGGTGAGAACGAGGTAAGTGTTTACCGTAGCGGCGCATCAACAGAAATTATTGAAAAAGTTATCAGCCAACTCGAGACGGAGGGCTTTACCGTTACCGATTTAGGCGCTTCACAGCGTAAGTACGACAAGGCCTATATTTGGTTTAACCAAAACAACGAAGCGGCGGCTATTAAAATCGAGCAAATCCTATCTAGTAACGGCTACGCCGTTGAAAAACGACAAGCGACAACAACCGATATTATCGACTTAATCGTATATTTGGGCGACAAAAATTAGCAGTATCTGCTACACTAAAAATATGAAAGCGAGGGGGAATGGTTAACTATTCTAATCAGCGCGTCGGTGTTTTTATCGACGT
>JACRAP010000005.1 GCA_016213365.1 Candidatus Berkelbacteria bacterium | reverse complement strand
GGGCCCTACGTATTACCGCTGCTGCTGGCACGTAGTTAGCAGGCCCTTATTCATGAGGTACCGTCATAATCTTCCCTCATAAAAGAAGTTTACAATCCGAAGACCTTCTTCCTTCACGCGGCGTCGCGCGGTCAGACTTTCGTCCATTGCCGACGATTCCCTACTGCTGCCTCCCGTAGGAGTGTGGGCCGTGTCGCAGTCCCACTGTGACTGATCATCCTCTCAGACCAGTTACCCGTCATCGCCTTGGTAAGCCATTACCTCACCAACTAGCTGATAGGACGCAGGCCGCTTCCGAAGCGTAAACTTTACTTAAAGCAGAAATGGGGAGACAAGCATGGTGCTTGTCAAAGTTTTGAAGGGGATACCGAGTATCTCGTCAGTTTGTATGCGCAAGTTGTACGCGCAACACTAAACGAACTCTACAATCATGGGTATCTAATCCACGACCGCTATCCCCATTTCTGCTTTAAGGCTATCCGGTGTTACTCCGCCTTTCGGCGGGTTATCCCAGACTTCGGAGGACGTTCCTACGCGTTACTCACCCGTTCGCCCTGTTCGACAGCTTGCGCTGTTCACAGTCGACTTGCATGTATTAGGCACGCCGCCAGCGTTAATCCTGAGCCAGGATCAAACTCTCATAAAAGATTCCAACGGGAATCTTTTATGAGAGTTTGTCCTACGTGCTACGCACTTCGGATCAAACTCTCTGGTAATTTATTCTTGCGAACAAATTACGCGAGTTTGCAATAAGTAAACTTATTACAGACTCCAAAGATCCCGACGAAACTTAATGAGCGAAAGCTTGCGCTTTCACTGACATATATTTTTTGTTTTTTGGAATTGTTTGGCACCATAACTTACAAAGGTTATGGGAGTGAATTTTTAGACTAGCTCACTAACTAGCTTTTCTTGTAACCGCAAAATGCTCGCGGTAATGCCAACGTAAATTGGTAATACGCTGGACTTATCTCTTTCTAAGATTTGGGGCCAAAGAAAGAGCCCTACTTGTAAAGTAGCAAATTACATAAGCAATTATACCTAATAAATATAGTGGGGGTCAAGAGCGCAACTAACAACGATAAAAATTGACAATCTGGATAATAAAACGTTAAGTTACTATATATAGGGGGGGAATGCCTAATAAAATAAACTTTAAATTATTAAAGAAAAAAGTACTTAGAAGCTCGATAATTTCGTTTACCGTTATTGCCATTGTTGCGTTACTATTATCGGTAAGCGCTTTTAAGGCCAACGAAGACTCGGCAACTATTAACGAATCGCTAACAGAATTAACCAAAAAACAAACCATTTCCATAACGCGAGAGTGGAATAAAATTAAAAAACAGTCACAAAAGGATTTTTCTAACTTAGAAGTAATTTTAAAATCTCGAAAAGAAAATCTAGAAAAATTACTTGAAGCCCAGCAGTATTCTACGTTTTATTTAAACATTCTTCCTGATGAAATATTAGCAAACGTTCCGGCTAATTTAACAAAATATACTGAAAAACGGGCAAATAATATCACCGGAAAATTAACTTACGTCCATGGGCACAAGTTTAGCGACAGTGGCATAATAAATTCCGTAGATTTTTATTATTTAAATCGATCTCAAAACGGTGACTTTGACTATCAAATATTTCCAACAAATAGACTTGAAACGCCAACACTTCGAAATGGAGACACGGTAACTATCAATAACGCCGTTAAGTTGGGGGAAAATATCGTATTTCAGCCGTATCAAATTAAAGTTACCGCTAAATCTAAAATCGCAACCTCCACTGCGGGGCATATTCATGGCAACAACACGCAAACAGCATCAGTAAGTAAACAAAGCGATAAAGACGTCTTAATTTCAGCCGCTACTTCGGAAAAAACTGCAGTAGTAATTCTATTTAATTTCAGTAACGACACCAGGCAACCAGTTACTAAAGAGCAGGTTTACGCCGAGATGTTTACAAACCCTAGATCGGTTGATGCGTATTACGAAGAGACGTCTTTTAATCAAGTTGGTTTTGCGCCAGGTGGTAGCGGCGTTACTGGCTGGGTAACAATCAACAATACAAACAGTGATTGCGGTAATAATTATGAAAAATGGGGATCAGCAGCAGAAAACGCCGCCAGAAATGCCGGATATAATATTTCTGCGCAACATAAAATTTACTTTTTCCCAAGTACTTCTGGTTGCGGATTTGGGGGTATCGCTGAAATGCCAGGAAATCAAGTATGGATTAACGGTTGGAACGGGCTTGCGGTCTACGGCCATGAATTGGGACATAACCTCGGTACGGACCACGCATCAACTTATACCTGTTCTTTCGATGGATTACCGTCAACGTTTAGTCAGCAAAATAGCTGTTCCGGATTTTCTGAATACGGCGATAGTTTCGATATTATGGGCCAAAACGGACAATTTACCACTTACAGAAAAGCCGCTATGGGGTATTTATCCCCGGCCAACATAAAGACAGTTGGAACAAATGGAGAGTACACAATTAAACCCCTTGAATTCAAAACGGACCAACCGCAGACACTACAAATTTTAAGAGATCCTAATTCGTACACAACTAAACATATCTATTTAGACTACAGACGTCCGTCGGTAATAGATAATTACAGTTCAACTGCTCCTGTTGTTAACGGAATATCTATTCACCTTGGTCCAGATTATAGCGCACAAACATTTTCGTATTTACTCGACGCAAATCCGTCTACTTCAACTTTTAGTGACTCTGCGCTTGCTGTTGGTAAATCAGTTACCGATCCAAAAACTAACATAAGAATTACTACTTTAGCGTTAGATAATAATAGCGCTACTGTCAAAGTAGAATTTCTTGGCCCGACATGTCAAAAAGCTAACCCAAAAATTGCAGCAGAACCATATGAACAGTGGGGAAATGCAGGTGATACGTTAACTTATTCAGTAACAGTTACCAACGAAGATAACTCGTTATGCTCTAGCTCAAGTTTTGCGATAAAAAGCAATAAAGACTACGAAGGATCCGGTTTCACTTTAAGCCCAACTACTTTTGATCTTGCACCAGGACAATCCCAAACAAAAAACATCACAGTTACATCATCATCAGAACTAGCTGCCGGCTATTATGCCATCCAGCTCAAGGCGTACAACATTAGCAACACTAGCTACGATAGTACAAATCCAGCATATATAAACTACAAAATCTCAAGTACCGATATAATAGCTCCGGTAGTAAATATAACCAACCCGATAGACGGCTCAACCGTGAGCGGTCGGGTAAATATTATCGCTAACGCAACTGACGACTCGGGCGTAATTGCAAGCATGCAACTGTATATCGATGGCGCACTAATTAAAACATATACCGGTGTCAGTAGTTTTGTTTACGCTTGGAGCTCTGGGGGTAAGGGAAAGAACGTTAGTTACGGTACTAAACAAATTCGAGTTGTTGCAACTGATAATTCGGGTGGGGTGGGCGAAAAAATAATAACCGTTAACGTTCAAAAGTAGTTAATCGCCCCAAAGCCCGGGAAGTCCGGTGAACTACCTTAAATAAGTTAGTTTAGTACTTTATCGATAATCCCGTACTCTTTTGCCTCGTCGGGGCTCATCCAGTAGTTGCGATCGGTGTCTTTTTCAACTTTTTCAACTTTGTGGCCAGTGTTTTTGGCTAGAATTTCGTTCATTAGTTTCTTCATTCGAATTATTTCGCGCGCTTCGATTTCGATATCGCTCGCCTGGCCTTCAAGTCCGGAAACGATAATTTGATGCGTCATAATCCGCGAATTTGGCAGGGCAAAACGCTTGCCTTTGGCGCCACCCGCAAGTAAAAATGCCCCCATCGACGCCGCCATACCCATACATATAGTAGAGACCTCCGGTTTGATGTGTTGCATCGTGTCGTATATCGCTAAACCAGCTGGTACCGAACCGCCCGGACTGTTGATATACATCTGGATATCTTTGTTTGGATTTTCAGACTCTAAAAATAGGAGTTGCGCCATTATTAAATTGGCGACTTCGTCGTTGATCGGCCCGCCCACAAAAATAATGCGATCTTTAAGCAAGCGCGAGTAAATATCGTAAGCGCGCTCCCCGAACTGGGTTTTTTCGATAACCATAGGCACAAGGTAGTTGTTGTTGAGCTCTGTTTTCATACGCCTAATGTAAAGCTTACTTTACAAAAAGTCAATGCTATTTCTTTGCAATCGCCTGTTCAACTAACTCGTCTAAAAACTTTTGAAAATCTTCGTTGGTTACCAGTTCTTTATTTTGAGTTCGGGCAACTTCGGCTAGGCCAAGTCCGATTCGAACTGAGGTTTTCGCCGCTTCTTGCCAATTTTTTTCTAAATCTTCGAGTTTGCCGCCGGTGCGCTCGAACCACGCTTCTTTAGTAAGCTTGCGATCTTCCAAATATTTCTCCCAATTTAAGCGCGATCGATCGACTTCGCTTTCTACCAATGTAATTGGTAAATCAGTTTTTACGCATTTTTCGAACGCCTCGAGCCACTCGGCTTTAAGTTGGGTTTTATACTCTTCGTCGTGACGCCTTTCTAAATCTTCGGTTATTGCCTGTCTTAACTGGTCCACTTTGTCGTGACCGAATTTTTTAGCCAGTCCGTCGGTAAGTTCTGGAATTTGAACATCGAAAACTTCTTCAACCGTAACCTCGAAATCTACTTTTGCGCCTTTTAGCTCTTTATCGTAATGATCGACCGGGAAAGTTATTGAGAATTTTTTAGTGTCGTTTTTTTTAAGCCCGATTAATTGTTCGGCAAATCCAGGAATTACGCCGTCTTCGCCGATAACAACCGGAAAATGCTTGCTCGATAATTTATCTTTTTGGACACCCTTGATACTGCCGGTAAAAGTTACTTCTACTTTATCGCCCGCTTTGGCTTCGGTTAATTTAACAACTGTGGCGGCATAACCCTTTTGAAGCGAACGAATAACGTCGTCGACTTCGTCTTTTTTAATCTCTGGTTTTTTGGTTTTAGTTAATTTAATTTTGTCCCACGCGGTAACCTTTACTTCAGGGCGAGTATCAAACAGAAAAATTAGTTCGGCTTCTTGGTTTTCTTTAAACTCTCCGACCTCGACTTCCGGATCCTGTATTGGCCCCTTTTTTAGAGTTGGAATAATTTCTTGCCAACATTTGCGGACCGCTTGAGTGTAGGCCTCATCACGCAAAATATCGCTACTTAGTTGCTCCCGGACCATTTTTAGCGGCGCTTTGCCCGGGCGAAAGCCAGTTATTTTTATGTTTTTGGATAGTTGTTCGGCCGCAAGCGTAAAAAATTCGTCGACTTCTACTTTAGATAACGAGGCGATAATTTTTATACGGCTGTTTGGAAGCTCTGTTGTGTTGGTTTTCATGGTTTTTATATTTTAGCTGAAAAATTAAAAATATAAATAAATCAATTGATTTTATGGATTAAAGTAATTATAATTCACATATTGTGCGTTTCGCACGTTCACAATTAGGAGGTCTTATGATTCGATTTCGGCTTTTGATGTTGTTTCTTATCCTGGCCGTAACGGGTTGGGTATCGATATCCTACGGGACATATTTGCGGGACGATTGCTATATCACCTTTCGCGTGGCCAGAAACTTCGCGGAAGGGAACGGACTCGTTTACAACGTTGGCGAGAGACACCTTGCCTCTTCGGCGCCGCTGTACGCGATCGTGCTTGGCGTGATTGGGAAGGTTATTGGCACAGACAACATTCCAGTTACCGCCGTGGTGCTGTCGTGGCTCGCTTTTGTTGGAATTGCTTTTATGGCATATCTGATAATTGAGCGTGGAGCTACCAATCCCATCGCAGGGATAATCGCTGGGATGATTGCCGTAATGGCAATAGTCACTTCACCGGTTTTGGCAACGTCAATTGGAAACGAGATGTTGCCACAAGCAGCGCTAGTCCTGTGTGGCCTGTATTGCATCGCTGTCAAAAGAAGCGGCTGGGGAACGACTTGTCTAACGCTCGCGACGCTCGTACGTCCTGACGGGATACTTGCGCTGTTTGTAGGGGCGGTCTTGTTCATTTCCGTTGAGAAAAAGCTTCCGTTGAAACAGATTGCTATAAGTGCAGTAACGCTTGGCGCATTTGCACTTCTGGCACTATCGTTCTACGGCTATGTGTTGCCTCCTACGATGGAGGCAAAACAGGCCCAGGTTGCATCTGGGAATTGGCAAACTTTCTCGGAGAAATTGCCGTCACTCCTCTATTGGTATACGCCAACTATTCAGCCTGAATGGAAGGGTTGGCTCGCTTTATTGGTCTTTGGGGCATTTCTTGTTCTATTGAGATCATTAAAGGGCAACGTGTGGAAGTGCCAGTTTGCCGTATTCGTTTGGGCGATTCTGCAGGTTGGGTTCTACCATTTCCAGGCAATCTCGTACTATGGTTGGTACTTGGTGCCAATTACTGTTGCGGCTTACCTGTGTGTTGGGAGTCTATTCGAAACAGTCCTTGATTACTGTCTAAGCGAAAAATTCGCAAAAGCAACTTTCATCGCACTGCTTTGTTACGGACTCTACAGAGCGACTCAATGGGCATACAACAACACTGTCTACATTTTGGTCAACGGCGAACTGCCGACTTCCACAATGTCTGTGTCGTTGATTCTTCTTGGAATCCTAGTTCTGGTGACACTTTATGCCGGTAGACGACACATAACAAGTGGGCTCTGCTGGCTACGGGATATCCAGAACAAGAAACTGATCCCGTTCGGTGTGGCAGTTGGGGCATACTGCCTTTTCGGGCTCTACCCCTACCTGAACACACAAACTGCGTTGCTCTCAAAAACCATCCCATCGAAAGACTTCATGCAGGTTGAAGCCGCAAAGCGGTACGAAACTGTTGGAAGATACATCGAAAGTAATCGTATCAAAGACGTAGCACACGTTGAGATCGGTATCATCGGATGGTTTGCTCCGAGCACAAGGATTGTTGACCCCCTCGGACTTGGCAGCCCTGTAGACCTTGTGTCTATCAAGCATTCAAATTATCTTCGAGTTCTACTCGAGAAAAAACCGAGTGCAATAGTGGACATGGACAACTCTCGCAAGGAGTTGTATATCGCGGAAAAAGAGGACGAGAAGATCATTCTTCGGAACATTCGAAGATGGCAAAAGCTGGTGGAAGGTGAGTATAGGTCGGGTATTGTACTGCTCCCAGAGCCCAGTCTCAAAGCATCTCAAAGGATGGTGCTGAAGAGGTTCAACACAACCGTGTGGGTAAGATAAGCCCGCACAACACTCCCCCTTTCGGAAACGAGAGGGGGTTTTTAGTTGGCAAATATATGGAGTAATGATACTTTATAAATATGAAGGGGAGTAACACTGCTCGGTTATTGAAGAGTCTTAATTTCGTTACTATTAGTTATCGAGTTACAATAATTTTACTTTTAATCACTACTTTATTTTCGACCGCTAAGCCATTTAGTAAAATAAACGAAACAACTGTCTCTGAAAGTGGCTCGGCGAGTGCAAATAGACTTTGGTCGAGTGGCGCCGAACTCCAAAGCGCTACTAATGGAGTAGAGTTTCAATCAATTGCTGGTACTGCCTCAGCAACAACAATAAGCACATCTACAAAAAGATCGGGCGATGCTTCGTATAGAGTAAATACTTCAGCACAAACTTCGATAATTTATTCTAGATTTGCAAGTACTAACCAATCTTCCGCATTTTGGTTCAGAACATACATTTATTTTAGTTCGCTCCCAGACGGATATAATGGCTTATTATGTGCTACTGCGGGTAGCCCTACGGCTTATAAAATTTGCGTCTACTACATTCAAAGCTCCTCTAAATTACAACTCTACAACGCCGAAGATGCTGTTAGTATCGCAACGGGAAGTACAACTATCACAACCTCGACTTGGTACAGGTTAGAATTGTATGTAAACACTACAACGCTAAGCTCAACAACATCAGAAATGCGAATAAATGGCGTTACTGAAGCTTCGGGAACCTCCAACCTTACAGCTGGAGTTATGATTATGGCATTTGGATCAAATAATAACAGTACAGCCGACATGTATTTCGACGATCTTGCCGTTAACGGCAACTCCGCCCGAAGCGATAACTGGCCCGGGGAAGGAAAAATAGTTCATATGAACCCAGATTCAGACGGCGATAATGTCGCTTGGACTGCATCAAGCGGTTCGGACTATCAAACAGTAGACGAGACTACCCCTAACGATGGCACGGATTATATTGAAGCAACAGCCAATCCTACAACTGAAGACTTGAATCTAGAAAGTAGCTCAACGGTCGGAATTGCATCAACCGACTACATAAAGTTAACCCAAGTTGGTTACAGATTTAAGACATGTACCGATGATTTAGGAACTTGTGATTTAGAAGCTTCTACTACCGATAGACTAAGAATTAAAGCATCTGCCTCTGGTACGGTTGAGGAATCATCTAATCTTACCAGAGACACTGCTCTAATCCATAACACCAACACTACAGATCAAGAGACATATCAACTAACCACATACGACCTACCAGGTAGCAGTACCGTTGCCTGGCAAGCATCTAATTTGGACACTACCCAAATTGGCGTAGTACACGCTTCTACTGCTAGAACCAGAGTATCGACTATTTGGCTACTGGTAGAATATATTCCAAGAACCGGCGGGCGATTAATTTCCAGCGGCGCCGAGTTGCAATCGGTTACTGCAGGGGTTGAAGTTGACGCAATTACCGGTTCTCCGGAAATTAGTACGTCAATATATCGTAGTGGCGCAGCATCGTTTAAATTAACAACAACCTTGGCTACAGAATTATTACAATATCGTTTTGCTACCACAAACCAGCAAGGCGTTTATTATTTTAGGGTATATATGCGAGCAACTACACTCCCTGCGGGCAATAGAACTCTTGCATATTTTGCGGACACATCATCAAATGCAAAAATCGGAATTGTGTTGTACTCGACTGGAAAAGTTCAACTGTATAATATAGAGGATAGCACTGGCATTGGGAGCCAAAGTTCTGGGACTGTTTCTTCGACTGACTGGACTCGACTCGAAGTTAAAATTGACACAACAACACTTGCTTCAACTTCAGCAGAATTGCGTATGGACGGCGCAACCGTTGGAAGTGGTACTGCTGATTTAACTGCTGGTGTTGGAAGGGTAATTATGGGTAGTGGTTCTGCTGCTGAGTCTATTGAGTACTACTTTGATGATATTGCGGTAAATGCTGGCTTAGGTACAAACCAAAGTACTTGGCCCGGTAGCGGTTCAATATTCCACTTAAATCCAAATGCCGCCGGCGATAACTCTGCCTGGACAAACACCTACACAAATATTGACGAAACCACACCGAACGACGCAACCGATTCAGTTACCGAAACCACGACCGGCGACATACTTGATGTAAATTTAGCTAATTCCTCTTTATCATCCACTGCCGCAGTATCATTAGTTAGTGTGGGAGCAAGATTTAGAACCAGCGGCGCTACGCAAGAAGATTTTAAGGTTCGACTTAAAGATACAGCAAGTGGGGCAACGATTGAGTCTGATACATTATCCCCCGCCAGCACTACTTGGGTTAGTAACCAAACTGCCGATCCTAGGAAATATCCGCTAACTGCCTATACTCGCCCAGATGTTGACGGGGCGTGGAACGATACTTATTTAGACAGCGCCCAAATTGGAGTTCGCGACACCGGCGGATCTGGTACAGTTGAAGTAACAGCCCTATGGCTACTTGTTGAGTACGTTTCTGGTGTAAATATTACCGGTACAATTTATACCGACGAAGGTAGTACCGCTTACAATTGCTCTAGCGATAACTTAACTATCGAAGTTGCGGTTGCCGGTGGCACGACTGAATCAACAACATGCACAGCCGCAGGCGGAACTTACGCAATTACCACTACCGCCGCACCAGCAGCAGCTGATCCAATTGCTGTTTGGATAAACTCGGCTGAAACTCCTAAAGCCACTGCGGTAACAATGGCGACAAGTGGAATGTCATCTTTATCTGGAATGAATTTATACCAAAATATGCTGATTGTTCGGCACGAAGATTCTGGGCCGATAACCAATAGTAAGCTCTCAACAGCCGATAACGCCAATGCCGGAATTAGATACTCCGTCTCAGCCGGTAATCTAACTGTTGAATCTGGAATCTCGTTATACGTTTGGGGGAGTAAAACCTTTACTCCGGGCGGAACTGTTACTACCAACGTTACCGGTGGCGACGTAAAAATTAATACCAGCGGTACGTTAAGTATGGGCGGCAACGCGCTCTCGATTGGCGGCTCGTACACTAACTCTGGTACGTTTACTTCCGGCTCAAACACTACAACATTTACATCAACAGCAACTGGCAAAACCTTAAACGGTACAATGACCGGCTCTTCTGCGTTTTATGCTCTAGTATTCAACGGTTCCGGGGGTGGTTGGACGCTTGGTGCGGCAATTGCGGCAACGAATAATTTAACAATTACAGCTGGTACGCTTGATACGTCTAGCGGAAATAATTACGCCATCACAATCGGCGGATCGTATTCAAACTCTGGAACTTTTACCGCTAGATCAGGAACCGTAACTTTTAACTCCACTGCAACTGGTAAAACTTTGGGCGGAACGATGACCGGTTCTTCAGCTTTCTACGACTTAGTTTTTAACGGCTCTGGCGGCGGCTGGACTTTCAACGCCGCAGTTACTGCAACAAACGACTTTACAGTTTCAAACGGCGCGGTTGCCGGTAACGGCAACAACCTAACCGTAACTCGCGACTTTACTTTGGATAATACAACGGGCGTATCGTACACACCGGGCACTTCCACCGTCGCCATCTCTAGGCACTATAACGATAGCGGTAATAAATTTGTTGAGGGCACGACTTCAATTGTTACTTTAAATGGAACTGGTACCGCCACGTTTACCGGTGATTTTAGCACTTTAAACATTGGCTACACTTCCTTCACTACTACCTTGCCAAACAACAGCTTTCAAATAACTTCATCGTTAACCTTTAACGGCGGGACTGTAACTGGCGGTGGAAGTAGCGGAATAATTACTCTGCCTTGTTCAGCTAACTGCACTCCGGTTGTATTTAACTCTGCAACAACCTTAAATGGCACGGAAACATTAATCTATAAAGGGACAGTAAACGGCATAACAATTACCGTTGCCGGCAACGATTACGGCTCGTGGGACATAAACCCGTACGCATCATTTGAAGAAATTACTTCCTCTATTTGGCAGTTAAACGGTAATTTAACAACAACCGGAAATCTAAGATTCGACGCCGAAACGCTTGCCACTCCAACTTTTACAACAACTGGATCAAACTACACCGTAACTGCTGGTGTATTACAAATGCAACCAGTTACCGCAAACAGGACCGGTAGTTGGACGCTAAATTTAAACGCCTCAAACACCAGTTTTACATCAACAAGTAGCTCAATTACCGTGGGGTCGGACAGTACACATACTATTAATATGGGTTCTGGAACGATGACAGTTTACGGCAACGTTCAATTACTAAACACTGGGGGTAGTATTACGCTAAGCGCCGGTACTTCAACTTTAAAATGGGCGCACACTTCCGGTACTAAAACTTTTACGCCAAACAGTCAGTCGCTATACAACCTAACCCTAGATGCTAGCGGCGGAACCGTTCAACCGGCCGGTGCAGTTGATGTTAATAACGACTTTACAATTACAAACGGCACGTACGATACAGTTACTGGTTCAAATTACGCCTTAACAGTTGGGCGACACCTCGCAAACTCCGGAACTTTTACCGCCAATAGCGCAACCGTTACCCTTGATGGTTCGGTCGAACAAAACATAACCGGTACTTGGACTACGACTTCGGCGTTTTATAATTTAACAGTCACTAATAGCTCTGGCGCCAGCGCATCGGACTGCGAACGAACTGGCTTTACCCCATCGATCGATTTCGACGCGGCCGCAACAGTAACTAACAATCTTGTTTTCACAACTGCCAACACTCGTATCGAATTTAACTCCGGCTCCACTTATACGTTTACCAACATTAACTGGAACGGCCAAGCTAGCGGCACAAAAATTTACTTTAGAAACTCGGCGGAGACTGGAACTTGGCTGTTAAACGTTTCCGGCACCCAAACCGCTGTCAGTTATATAAACGTTTCGCGCTCCGACGCTTCAGGAGGAAACACAATCGTTGCCAATAACGGCACTAATACTAACTGTAACAACAATACGAACTGGAACTTTAGCGGTAACACCGCCCCAAACAGCCCGAGCAGTTTGGTTCAATATAAGAGTAACGGCACCACCGTTCTTGCCACCGGCGATTGGACGAACGAAACAACGGTGGTATTTAAGGCAACTGTTAGCGATACTGATAACCCAGATACATTATATTTATGTTACGAAGTCGATCTAATCGCCAATGCATTCAGTAACACAGAAGACGGTTGCGGTAGTAGTGTTAGTTACGCCGGTACCCCATTAACTGCAAGCGCAACTGTTAGCGGGCTTGCAAATAACAGCGAATATCACTGGCAAGTTCGGGTAAAAGATGCGGCAAATGAGTATTCAGCTTGGGTATCTTACGGTGGCAACGCCGAATCGGCGCGCGATTTTGGAACTGATACTTCTGCGCCATCAACTAATAATGTTTACGACGGCACAACCGTTGGCGTAGACGCTACGTATAACGACGGCTCGCTCACAAGCGTTAGCGCTAACTGGGATGCGTTTAACTCTGATGTATCAGGATTAAATAAATACGAATATTCCATCGGAACAACTGCTGGCGCAACCGACATTAAAACCTGGACAAACAACAGCACCACTACCAGTGTTACGGCGACCAGTTTGGTATTAAATACCGGACAATTATACTTCTTTAACGTTCGCGCAACCGATAACGCAACAAATGTTTCAAACGTTGTTAGCTCAAACGGCCAAACAGTGCTGCCAGAAATTTCGATGTCAATTTCAAGTAATACTTTAACGTTTGATTTACTTACATCTTCAAACAACCGAAGTGATACTAAAACAACTACGCTCACAACCAGCACTAACGCTTACGGCGGCTATGTAATTCGGGCTTATGCAAGTGGTTTACTAACCTCTGGTGCTTACACAATCCCAATGTTTTCGGCCGGTTCGTACGCCGCGCCCGCCACCTGGCCTGCTGGAGCTTGCTCGGGCACCACTTGCGGTTACGGTTATACCAGTAGCGATACAACCATTCAGGGTTCGAATATTTTTGCTGGCGCAACCAAGTACGCGCCGTTCTCCACCACAAGCCCAGGCGACATCGTTGCCGATCACACCGATGCCGTGAACGGTACAACCGGAAAAGTAGTTAGTGAAGAATATACTATTACTCATAAAATTGCGGTAGACGCTTTGCAGAGAGCAAGAAGTTATCAAACCGTAATTTACTACATCGTTTCGGCAACATTCTAACAGTTTGACAATAACTAAATTCTTTATTACGCTTGTCTTATGCACTTAGCTCGAGGGGTTGTTAATTTAACTATTTTGGCGGTATATCTTTCAATAACTTTTTGGGTATTTATCCCAGGTATTTCCATCGCTGCCTCAATTACCAGCGCTCGCGACGTATTAAGCAGATCTAAGATTAGTACTTTGGCGGATCACGAAATTAAATTTGTTACCCCTACTGGCGTACAAGCCGATGCCGATACAATTACAGTGGCTTTTGAATCTAACTACGCGCTTGGAACTTTTAGCGTCAACAATATCGATTTATCCGTAGGCGATTCTAATAACTGTACGACTGCCACCTTTACCGATAAAACCCTTGCCGCTACCAACGCAGCCGGAGTTTGGGGCGTTTCACAGGCCAGCCAGACTATAACTTTCGACGCACCGACCGACGCAACAACCGGTGAAATTACGGCCGATAGATGCGTTAAGATTGAAATCGGCTCAAACGCAACTAGCGGTGCCTCTGGAGCATCGATTATTACCAACCCAACCACTGCCGGAGATTACACTGTAACAATCGGCGGAACCTTCGGTGATACTGGAACGATTTCAACTAATATTGTTAACGAAGATCAGGTTACCGTAACTGCCAGCGTTGATTCTTCTTTAGCTTGTACGGTCGATAACACTTCAACTGCATTTGGTACGTTTGTAGTTAATACAATCGACACCGCTTCAAGCACTATTACTTGGACTGTAAGTACTAACGCAACTAGCGGCTACGCATTAACAGTTCGAGATCAGGGTAACGGCACAAATCCGGGACTTTATAGCGCCGCAGCTGGATATTTAATCGGCTCAGCCGATAACTCGTTTAATAACGCCGGCGATTTAGGCGCGCTTAGCATCGGTTACGGCTTGCAGGGTACTAAAACTGATGGTGACGCCGGCAGTGCCGCCACAACTGTTGCCGCAACCTACAACGTAACTGGAAATAACGTGGGCGGCTTTGAGCGCACCGCAACAACCCTAGCTAGCGCCACCGGTCCGGTTGCAAACGCTACCGTTACCAGTACGCTCAAAGCAAAAATTTCAGGTTTAGTTCCGGCTGGAAGCGATTATACTGATACGTTAACATATGTATGTACAGCAATATTTTAATGAATAAATTAATCCGATTTTTCTTTGCGTCAATATTGTTAACAATTATTAGCGTGCCAGCGTACGCACAGTTAAATACCAACACTGATTCTGTAACCGATACTTCTAGCGGCCTTGAAATTAGCCCAGCGGTAATTGAGATATCTGGTAAACCCGGTACGTCTATTACGAAAGAGATAACAGTCAAGAACCCACTCGACAAAGCGGTAACGCTCTATCTACTAAGTAAAGATTTTTATACCGATGATCAAAACGGTACCCCACTTTTTTATAACGACGACGAAGGACAAACCAAAAGTAGTTATCAGTTATCAAAATGGGTAACTTTTATTGAGGAATCCATTACCCTACAACCCAATCAATCAAGACAAGTAGAGTATACAATTACTATCCCAAGTAACGCCGAGCCAGGCGGACATTACGCCGGTGTAATGTTTTCAACCAGCAAACCAGTTAGTACAACCGGTAGTAGTACCCAAGTTGGTGCAGTTGGATTAATTTCTTCGTTAGTATTTTTAACAGTTGACGGCGCAATTACCGAACAGCTTGAGATTAAAGAGTTTAGCGCAACTAAATTTACCACCTCTGGACCGATAAACTTTAATGTAGTTGTAAAAAATAACGGAAATGTTCATCTAACGCCAAAGGGATCGGTTAAGGTTACTAACTGGCAAGGTAAGGAAATAAAAAATATCGAACTCAACACAACTTTCGGTAAGGCATTACCAAAAGCAGAGCGAAAATTCACGGATAAATGGGAAAACGATTGGAAACATTTTGGTTACTATAACTTAACTGCAAGTTTAACTTACGGTAAAAACAACACACTCGTTGACTCAACCGTTAAAGTACTAATTTTGCCAATTTGGTTGATTGCAGCACTTGCTGCACTAGTCCTGATAATAATTATTCTGATTATAAGAAAAATTAGAGGCGGTAAAGACGAAGATATTTTAGGCGATACCAATAACCCTACCCCATCAGTCCCAACTCCTTCGTCTCCTGCGCCAAACGTCCAACAAGCAACTGTTCCGCCCACTATCGCAGCGACAGCACCCACACCGGCAATAACACCGACTACACCCGCTCCAACGGCAACACCAGTCGAAAATCCTACACCGGCTGTAACGCCATCGCCCGTAGTAACTCCAGCACCAGTTGTAACTCCTACACCGGCTACAACCGAAACAGCTCCTCAAGCTACTCCAGCAACAGCACCACAGCCAACAGAACCAAGCGTAACATTAGAAGTTAACGCTCCGGAGAAACCAAAGATTCCCGCTGCCGAAACGCCCAAAACTAAGAAATCCCCTCCCCCAACCGATTCGAGCGCCAAGAGCGCTTAATGAAATTTGTCGGTGCAGTTTTTTCTTTAATCTATCTTTTAAGCGCTTCTATTTCCTACGCCCAACCAGTAAACGTTTACGGTGAAGTTGTTTCCCCAGTCGATCCAGATCGCTCTACCGTATCAGTATCCCCGACAACAGTTACAACTTCGCAATATTCAACTATTACGATTACCTTGCGTGATCAAACCGGGCAAGTTATCCCAAGTAAATTAGTTACCGTTAGTTCCGACCGAATAACTGATAATATTGATTGTAACATTGCCGATACATCCGTTTCACCAAGTTCAGCAATAACAAACGCAAGCGGTGTTATTATTTGTCGTATATCCTCAAACTTAATTGGCGTAAGTAAAATTAAGGTTGTTTCTGATTCGATAACATTAACCGACCAACCTGAAATTATTTTTATCGCTCCAACTGAAGTGCCGGAGGAGCCAGGTCCCGAAGAACCTGAAGAACCGGTAGTGCCACCGACACCAACACCCCCTACACCACCGCCCCAAAATCCGATCGATCGATTAAACGAGTTAATTCCTGATAATTTTAAGATTGGTATCGGGTTTTTTACAATTATTCCATCTTTACTTATCTTAACGCCGTTTACAAATAGTATCTTGTTTGCGTTAATGAGCGGGTTGCCGATATTCCAGGCGCTAATTTACCGCCTCTTCCCTTCGCTTCGCGCTCCTAGAAAATGGGGCGTCGTTCGCGACTCTATAACAAAAGTACCAATTCCAGGTGTCTTTGTGAGCTTATTCGATCATAAAACCGGTAAGATGATTAAGCGTATTTTAACCGACTCAACCGGCAGATTTGGCTTTTTAGCGCCGCAAAGCGGTAACTACTATATCCAGATTTCAAATCCGCTTTATGAACCGTTTAGAAGCCATTTACTAAAATTTAATGGGCAAGCAAAAGATCCAGTATCGTTTGATATTTATTTAGTCGCAAAAGAAAAAGCCCGAGCTAACAACCTCCATAAAGTTGCCAGTTATTTAAAGTTTGTAACTGTGTTAAAAGTGTTTCAGTTGGTAGTATTAATTTTTGGTAGTATTATTAGTTTAATTTGGTTAATCGCCGCACTTGGCTACCAACCGATATTATTAACCTCACTTTACACAATTTTATGGATATTAAGATTATTTAGTGCCACACCAAGTACAAAATACGGACGCGTTCAATCGGTTGACGGAATTATGCTACCAAACGCGGTAATTCAAATTACCTCCAAGAAGCGCGAGAGCTTTGTTCACTCTACAATTACCGATAACGACGGTAAGTTTATCGCCCTTGTACCGCCGGGGGTTCACACCATTATTGCGGCAAAGAACGGTTTTGAGGCATCAGAAAAAACAATTTCAGGCGAGGCCGAAGGAACCACTCTTACACTAATGCCGATGGCTAGTCCGGCTTAAATTAATCAAGTACCTTAACTGCCGGTAATTGTTTGCCTGCTAACAATTCTAAGGCCGCGCCGCCGCCCGTTGAAACAAACGACATCTCCCTAATCAAATCGTGTTTTGCAATAATCTCGATAGTATTGCCCCCACCGATAATCGTTGTTGCGTCGGTATCAGCAATTACTTGCGCAATCTTTACTGAACCAATTGCGAACTGCTCGTCTTCGCTGTAACCAACCGGTCCGTTCCAAAAAATTGTTTTAGCGCCCCTAATTTCCTTTTCAAATCTTCCTACTGTTTCGGCTCCGATATCTAAAATCTTGTCTTCGTGCCAAATATAATCAGTTGGTAAGATTATCTTGTCTTTATAGCGTTTGAAAATGTTAGCGGCATTACCGAACTGATCTTCTTGGACTAAAGATTTTTTTACATCAATACCAGTTGCGGCTAGAAATGTATTGGCGATTCCGCCACCGATTAAAATTTTATCGGCATGATTTGCTAGCGAGCTTATTGTTGGTAGCTTATCGGCTATTTTAGCGCCGCCCATAATCACCACAAACGGTCTGGCTGGACGAGATAATAATTCTGTTAAAACCCCAACTTCTCGCTCTAGAAGTAACCCGGCAAAGCTCGGCAAGAACTCTGTTATCGCAATTAGCGATGATGCCTCACGGTGGCAAGTAGCAAAACTTTCGTTAACAAATACTTCGCCATAATGGGCTAATTTTTTTGCAAAAGTTCGAGAGTTAGCTTCCTCAGCGGCGTCAAAACGTAAATTTTCAAGCGCAAGTATTTGGCCGTCGCTTAATTCTTCAACGGCTGTTTTTGTACTCTCGCTAAATAAGTCGCTTGCAAAGATTATCCTTTGATTAAGCAAGTCTGATAACTCCTGAATCACTGGCTTTAACGACAGCTCTTTTACGACCTTACCGTTTGGCCGACCTAGGTGCCCGCAAATTACAACTTTTGCCCTACGATTTAATAAAAAATGAATTGTCGGTAACGCTGATTTTATCCTAAAGGTGTCTATTACTTTTCCTTGATAAAGCGGTGTGTCTAAATCGAGTCTAAGCAACACACGTTTGCCCGATACGTTTGCGTCTTCTAGTGATCTCATTTATCTATCATAAACGAACATTACGAAATGCTACAATGGACTTATGATCAAAAGTTTCTTTAACTTTGTGTTAATTTGGTTGGTATTCTTTTCATCACTTGGCTATACCCTAAATCAACTCCAACAGCCAGAATTTTTAACTGAACAATTACGCGAAGCTAAAACTTACGAGCGCTTAAGTTCGCACACCGAAACCTTCTTACCTAAAGAAAATATCGAGAACTTACCGTTTAATAATCAAGATCTCGAAGATATTATAAAAAGCACAATTGACGCTAATACTTTTTACGACTTTACCGACAAATGGCTGACGGCTTATATTAACTGGTTCAAAAGCGACGATCAATTTGTTGGCTTTAGCTACAACCTAACTCAAATCAAAGAAAAATTAGTAACCACCGCAACCGACAAGGCATTGGTAAGATATGATTCGCTAGATGTTTGTACAAATAAACAATTAACTGCTTGGGACGCAACTAAAGGACTACCTGAATGTAAAATTTCATCAAGCGCAAGCGACAGCAATACCGTAAAACCGTTATTTAAAGCCCAGATCGAGAACCAAATTAAAGAATTGCCCGACACCTTTAAAACCGGCGATACACCAAGTCCGCTTGAACTAAAAATTAAAGAGAGTGTGAAGGCCGCCAACAAAGCAATTCTAATTATATGGGTGGCTACGTTTCTGTTTATCGCTTTATACTTCGTTTTCTTTCGCGCCCACGCTTTTATGTCGCTATCAATTATCTTTATTATCGCAGGACTATTGGAAATTGGCTTCGGGTTAATTGGCTGGGAGTGGCTACGAAATAGTCTTGTAGACGGGTTTAAAACACAACAAGAACTGTTTGCCGCCCTGTTGGTTGATATTAGCGCCTCAATAATCGAAGTTATGAAAACAATTTTAGGTAACTTAAGTATTATTACCTTAAGCTTGGGCGCTGTCTCACTAATTCTTGGGATCTATTTTGCGATAAAAAGTCGCAGTAAAACACTTGGTTAATTAAAGTAATTTCTTGATTAGCTTATTTTCGAGCAATTTGGCGCCGCGAACTTTCCAGGTCCCGTGTAAATCGTTCTCAATTACAGCGATACTATCGTTAACGCCGCTTAAAATTGTAATCGGTACGAATTGAATATAATTTAAGCGCTCGCCTTCGATCGTTTTAATTAAATTTCTATAAACCAACCTTGCTAAACTACGTTGCGATCGCCACGAATTTAAGAGCGTGCGTTTGCGACCGTTTAAAATAAATACGCCGTTAATTTCTTTTGGCCTAAAAAATCCGTCGATTACGGCATACCCCGCTTCGTCTAACATAAGTCCCTTAACTTCTTTTAAAGCAACCATTGCTTTTGGTAGTTTTATGGTAATACCGGGCAAATCGGCTTCAGAATCGAGCAAAACATGGTTTCTAACCAAAAATTTACGTAGCGGCTCGGTTGCTTGGGTGGAAATTTTTATAAATCGCATTACTTCAGCGGCACCGCTACGAATGTGTGAAGAAATCTGCAACGCCAGTTGCGCCATCGCTAAGCTGTTATCGCTACAATTAATTAACACTGTTTTTGGTTGCTTAAGTTTTACCGATGCTTTAACCGCCAAAACAATTCGATTAATCTGTTGTTCGATCTCTTTTAAGCTATTTTTGTTGATATGTTGATACTGATCGATTACTAAATACTCAAAACCAAGCGGTCCGCGCAATGTGTTAATTCTTTTTTGTTTTAAATTAATCGAGCGTACTTCGGTTTTTATTATTTTAATGTTTTCAAATTTTTCTCGGACGTTAAGAAATTTGGCTTTGGTAAAATTAAATAATTTTTGAGTTGGCAGGGTAAAATTATCGTCGTCGATAAGCCAGAGTACGTTAAATTGAACATCGGTGGCAAGCGTTTTTTCCAGTTCTTGGGCTAAAAAGAACTGTAAAGGCGTCGCCCCGATTAATACGATATTTTTTCTCATACTTCTTTAAGTTTAACTGATATCGCCTTTTGCTCAAGTTCGCGCTTCGTTAAAAGTCCAGCTTGCGCCCCGAGTTGCGAAACCACGCTTGCGCTGTTAGCAATCGCCCAACGGAGTGAGGTTGAGAGTTGGCTGGACGCTTCTATCGAATCGCTTAAATAAGCCGCTAGAAAGCCACTTGCGAAGGCGTCACCGGCGCCGGTTGCGTCTACGCGGCTTAACTTATCACTTAGCGCTGGGGCAAACAACACTTCGCCACTAATGCCGGTGTAAGCACCGCGTTCACCATCTGTTATACACGCAATTTTTACCCCCATTCGGTGAATCGCCTTAATAACATCTTCGCCGCGACTATGAATCGGTAAGCGTGTTAATCGAAGCGCTTCTTCCATATTTAGGAAAATAATCGTGCAACTGCGCAAGAACACCATAAAGTCGTGGCTTCGCAATTCAATTACCTCCATACTAGGGTTACAAGAATAGCGCTGGCCGGTTTTAATAAAGTGTTGCGTTAATTTTGCGTAAAATTTGCTTTGGCTATCAGGTATTGGGCAGGCGTGAATCCAACCTTTTTCCGGAATTTCGGAGTTTAGGTAATCGTAGTTTCGCGAGTGGGCGCTAAGAATTGTCCGCTCGGCCCCAACACGCAAAATTACCGAAATCCCTGTCGGTTCGCTGTATTCAACGATATCTAAATCTAGTTTTTCCTCGGTTAATTTACTTTTTAATAGCGCTCCGAGGGCATCGCTAGATATACCGCTTATTAGTAGCGTGTTTAACCCCGAGCGTTTTAGGCCGACCGCCATATTTCCGCCAGTGCCGCCGCTAAGTAATTGATACTCACTCGCTTCAACCTTCGAGCCAAACGGCAAGTTGATCGCCTCTTCGCTAAGTTTTCTGCCTAAATAATGCTTGGGTAAAGAAAATATAATATCGGCTAAAACATTTCCGACAACGGTAATATTTGTCATTTTAGACTCTTAGCAAGCTGGCCTGACGGCAAATTTCGATGAATTCCTTTATATTAACGGAAGCGTTGCCAACGAGAAGGCCGTTAATTTGCGGGTAACGCAAGAATTCGCTCGAGTTTTGTGCGTTTACACTACCGCCGTACAAGAAGTTAATGCTCGATGCGACCATGCCGGTGTATTTTTTGGCAATACGCTCGCGCAGTCGCTCGATAATTTTGTAAGCGTACTCTCCCGTTGCCGCGTTACTGGTGCCAATTGCCCAAACCGGCTCGTAGGCGATAATTATTTGCTCAAGTAAATCTTTATTAACGCCTTCTAGCGCGTCCATTACTTGGTTCGATAACCGGCTCCACTCGTACTGATCAAGCGTGCCGTCGCTGTTTTGGGCTTTTTTCAGTTCACCTACGCAAACTATCGGCCTAATCTGCCAGCGCAGGCAAGCTTTAATTTTTTTAGAGATTAAGACGTTATCTTCTTTATTGATACTGCGCCGCTCGCTGTGGCCGATAATCGCAAATTTTACGATATCTTTAAGTAAATACGCCGATGTTTCGCCGGTGAAAGCGCCCTGATCCTCGCTCCACGCGTTTTGGCTAGATAGATGAAGATGTTTTCCGCTTCGATGTAACGTTTCCTTAACCGGCACTAACCACGGCGTTGGCGGGGCGATTACAACTTGCACGCCCTGAAGCTCTTCGAGATGTTTTTTGATGCCGCTTGCTAAAATTATTGCGTCGCTAAGCGTAGGGTACATTTTCCAGTTACCCACTATTATTTTCTCCATGTACTTATAATACCAAAAAGCCCCCGCTTTCGCGGGGGCTTTTTTAATTCCTAAAAGGAATTTACGCTTCTGGTGTTACTCCACCTTCTGGCATATCAGTGCCTGCTGCTGGCATTTCTTCTGTCTTCTCTTCTTCTGTACCTTCTTCTGCTACTGGCATTTGTGTGTCTTCCATAAGACCTCCTATAGTTACTAGGCAAAAATTGCCTGCCCTTGCGGGCGCTTATATATATCGCATAAGCAACAATTGCTCTGCTTGTTTTAAGGTTAACACCCCGCCACTAACCTGTCAATAGTAATTTAAACTAATTTCAATAATTCGCTGACTGGAATAACTTTAGTTGCTTTTTGAGCGCGATTTTTCAACTCTACCCCGCCCTGCTCAAGCGATTTTTGACTGACAACAACCCTTATCGGCAAGCCGATTAAGTCGGCGTCGAACATTTTCTCGCCGGTAGAAACGTCTCTGTCGTCGAATAACACTTCCGCTTTGGCGTCGATTAACTGTTTGTAAATCGCTTCGCCTTGGTTGTCCTTAGTTAAATCGATTAAGTAGATTTTAAACGGCGCTACCACTGCTGGCATTATTAAGCCGTCCTCATCGTTACTGATTTCAGCGATCGTGCCAAGTAACCGAGTAATCCCAATGCCGTACGAACCCATTATCACGCTTTTTTGCTCACCTTCTTTTGTTTGATATTTTAATTTGTAAGCATCGGAATACTTACTTTCTAAGTGAAAAATATTACCGACCTCGATACCGCGCACTTTTTCTAAGCCACGTTTTTCAGTTTCACTTAACTCACCCTCCAGTTCGGTGTTGTAACCGGTTTGAGTTTGATGATTTACTAGAAGCTCGTCTTCGCCGGTATCGCACAAAACCTGAAACTCGTCTGAAAACTGTTTTGTAAAAATGCCGCCACTGGCTTTAGTTCGATAAACTTCAAGCCCAAGACGTTCAAACACCTTCAAATAGGCCTTGGCGGCCGATTCGTAAAACTTATTATGTTCGTTCGCGTCGCTGTGAAAGCTATACAAATCCTTCATCCGAAATTCCCTGCCGCGCAGTAACCCGCTTTTGGCACGCAATTCGCGTCGAAACTTGGTTTGAAATTGATAAAGCAAAACTGGCAGTTCTTTGTAAGACTGAACAGCACCCAAAATTGCTTTTGTCATCGGCTCCTCGTGCGTTGGCGCAAAAGTCATCTGCGACTGCTCGTCGAAATATAAGATTTGTTTGAAATTTTCATCCTCGAACCGACCGGATTGCTCCCAAACTTCCTTTGGCTGAAGCGCAGAAAAACTAACTTCACTGGCACCAAGCGCGTTCATCTCTTCGCGGACAACCTGTTCGATTTTTTGAACTACTCTTAAACCTAGCGGCATCAGCGCGTAAACGCCGCTTGAAACCTGACTAATATAGCCGGCTTTATCTAATAAGTAAGCGTTCTTACTATCTTGCGCGGCCACGTCGCGCTTTGTTTTTATAAAAAAATGACTACGTCGCATTAGAATAATCGATTTAGCACGTCGAAGCGGATAAAGTCTTTATAGGTTACTACTAGAAACATTAAAATTACAAACGCCAAGCCAAAAGTTACAAAGTAGCCCATTTGTTTTTCGCTTAGTGGTCGGCCAAACACTTTCTGATATCCTAGTGCCACCACGTGTCCGCCATCAAGCGGCATTATCGGCATTAGATTTATTACACCAAGTCCAATACTTATCACAACAAGCAGTTGTGCTAAGTATTCTATCCCCATCCGCCTAGCAACACCGGTTACCGCCCCAACACCGATTAAACCAGTAACGTCGTCTGAAACTTCTTGCTTTACAACTAAATCCTTAACAAAAAGTGCAAATCCCTTTACCGACAATCCGATAACTTTTCCGGTTTCGTACGCACCCGAGGCCGGAGCAAGCAAAATACTACTTTTTGCTTCGCCAGCATTTTCTAATGCTATCCCCAGCGGCCCCTGACCTTGCGGATATTCTTTTCTAGCAAGAAGTTTTTTAGTAATTTCGGTGCCGTTTCTGTTAACAACTAACGTTACTTCTTTGCCGATATTTTGACTTACGTATGCAATAAGCTCGTAAATACTCGCTTTATTACCGTCTAGCGTTACAACTCTGTCGCCCGGTTGTAATCCGGAGAGTGACGCCGGCGAATTGGGTGCAATTTGTTCGATTACAACGCTAGGCGCTTCTTTAATAAATGGGTTATCGCCTACTCCTGGAAAAATCGGCTGGAAACCGACGCCAAAAAGGATTGTCAGCACTAAAAATCCAAGCATCAAGTTCATCGCCGAGCCAGCCACTAAAACTTGAAATCGCTGAAACAGGGTTTTGTTTTTGAACGATCGCTCGCCTGTTTCGCCCTCGCCTTCGCCGTAAAGTTTTACGTAGCCGCCAAGCGGGATTAAATTAATCGCATAAACTGTTTCGCCGATTTTTTTGCCCCAAAGCCGTGGTTTAAAACCAAAGGCAAACTCTTCAACCAGAATGCCGTTGCGTTTTGCTACTAAAAAATGCCCGAGTTCGTGCACGAACACCAGTATGCCGATAATCAACAGGAAAACGAGCGTTGTTATAATCATTTATACGTTTAAAAGTTCTTTCTCTTTGGCCTCTACGGCTTGCTTTATTTTGGTATTTGCATGATCGATCGCTTCGTTAAGATCTTTTGTTAAGCGCGTAAGCTCGTCTTCGCGGATTTCGCCGCAAGTTTTTTTACGGTTTGCGTCTTGCAGGGCATCGGTGCGAATTTGACGAAGTTTGATACGAGTTGCTTCGCCTTTTTGTTGGGTTAATTTTACAAACTCCATCCGCCTTTCTTGGCTCATCGGCGGTAAAGTTAGGCGAAGTTGCGCGCCCTCGTTAATTACCGAAAAACCGAGCTGACTATCGCGTATTGCGTTTTCAACCGCCCCGATAACACTTTTGTCCCAAGGAGAAATAATAAGCTGTCCTTGTTCGTTGGCAGAGATCGCGGCAAGAGCGTTAATCTGCGAACTACTACCGTAAGCAGATACGGGAAGCGTACCAACTAAATCCGACGACGCTCGTCCTGGTCGAAGCGTGCGCAAATCTTCTTCCAGAGCAACTACTGCTTGTTCCATTAGTTGTTTAATATTCATAACGACACTTTACCAAATCTGATTTGGTTTCGGTAGTGTTATTTCTTCTTTATTTGTAGATAAATCGCCGCGGCTGCAATTGCCGGGAAACTGTTCGATACAGTCGAAGCTACAACTTCTATTAGGTATTGTATTGTTTGCGCGAGCGAAAAACCTGTTATCAAGACGGCTGCTTCAATAATTATTGAACTAAAAATATTTGCAATCAGGCCTACAAAAAACCAACTAGTAAAAATACTAAGCGTTTTACCTTCAGTTATTTGCGAGCTTTTTGTGAACGCATCAAAAAATCCGATTTTCGGGTTGTTGTAGATAAAATAGAACCCCATACTATAACGTGCTCCCAGGTAAACGCCCGGGAATATTAACGCTATTAAACCAATCGTTACCATAATCATATAAATTAAGCCGTAACCGATCAGTTTTAGGTAAACGATTATAGTGCGTTTAAAAAATTCTTGATTAACGTCTTTTTTCTCGGCCGTAAGCAGCGCGGGTCCGTAAATAAACGGCATAACTAGCGCATTTAGCGCAAAAACCGTCATGCTCACTCCAAATAACGGGCCAAGCATCATATTGGAATTAAATTCCTCTTTGCTAATTCCCTCGATCGGTAATTTAATTAACGTAAAAATTACCCCTATAATAGTCCAAAATATCCAGTTTTGTTTGAATCCGTCCCAAGACGTTTTAAATATTTTTATCGGTTCTGGTTTGACCATAATTAAAATCTACCAGAAAAGTTTAGACAATAAAATTACTCGCCAAGTTCGATGCGTACGAATCGGTTGATTTTCATATTTTCACCGATTTTAGCGATTACTTCGTTTAGGTAATCTTGAATGGTTTTTGATGGGTCTTTGAAAAATTCTTGCTTTAACAGCTCCTCTACGTTTTGAGGGTTCATCGACGCAACTTGTAAGGCGATATCGTGTACGAAAGCTTTAAAATCTTCGTTTCTGGCAACAAAATCGGTTTCGCAACTAACTTCTACTAATGTGCCGATGCGGCCGGAGTGAACGTAGGCGTCGATTAAGCCCTGCGAAGTTGAACGGTCGGCTTTTTTAGCGACGGTTGATAACCCTTTTTCTTTAAGCCAAGCGATTGCTTTTTCTTCGTCGCCACCAGATGCCTCTAGTGCCGCTTTAACGTCGCTAACTCCTAAACCTGTTTTTGCGCGAAGCGCTTTAATTTGATCGACTGTTATCATTTTTTCTTAATGCTTGCTTTCTTAACTTCTTTCTTTTCGGCTTTTTTAGCTGGAGCTTTTTTGACTACTGTTTTTTTGGCGGTAGTTTTTTTTGTTGATTTTTTTGTGACCGCTTTTTTCTCGATCTTTTCTTCTACTGCTTTAGAAACTTCATCCGTTGAAGCTTCTTCAACTTTTTCTGAATTTGCCTTTGTAGGCGCAGAAATAATTGCGTTTAAAATAAGCTCGATTGCCTTCGGCGCGTCGTCGTTAGCTGGAATTGGGAAATCGATTTTGGTTGGGTTGATATCGGTATCGGTAATCGCCATAACTGGTACGTTGAGTTGGTTTGCTTCTGCAATAGCGATATTATCTTCGCTGGCACTAGCCAAAATAATTAATTCTGGCATTTTATTTAGCTTGGATACGCCGCCTAAAAAGCGTTCGTAGCGGTGGAGTTTGCGCTCGAAAGTTAATCGCTCTTTTTTGCTAAGTTTTGCCGCTTTTTCGCTAGTTAAGAATTCTCGCAAATCGTTCATTCTTTTAATGTTTTCTTTAATACTTTCGAAATTGGTTAGCGTGCCGCCGTACCAACGTTCGGTGATAAACGATGCGCCGATGGCATTTGCCGCCTCTTTTACCATATTACGAATTGATCGTTTTGTGCCAACAAATAGAATTAATTGATTGTTTTTTTGTGCATCTGTAATTATTTTTTGCGCAGTTTCGATCGCTTTTTGCGTTTCTTCAAGGTTAATTAAGGCGACGTTACTTCTGATATCGAAAACAAATTTGCGCGCTTTTGGCGAAACGAGCGAACGATGATGACCGAAATGAGCGCCGGCTTCGGCTAATTCTAGTAAGGTTGGGATTGTCATTAGTTAGTTTTCTCCTTGGTTTGGGCTTTTTCTAAACGCATCTTAAAGCGATCTAAGCGACCGGCGGTGTCTACCATCTTCATTTTACCGGTGTACATCGGGTGGCAGTTCGAGCAAATTTCCAATCGGTAATCGCTAACGGTTGCGCCGATTTCAAAAGTATTACCGCAAGAACAGACGGCTTTGGCTTTAAAATATTGTGGGTGAGTGTCTTTTTTCATTGATACCTGAAAATTATAGCAAACCGCCGTATTGCAATCAAGGGCGTTCGATGTTACTCTTTAACCGCCCAGTGAGTCCGGATCCTTCCTAAGGGGTCCTGGCCATGATCAAAGGGGTCGCAGTTTCTGCGGCCCCCTATTTTTATAATTATTTGTAAAAAGAATATCTAAATTTATTCTTATACTCAAATCTACCGAGAATTGCTAAAACAATACTTCCCGACATATTCTTATAGTTTGCTGGTAAATTTCGTAACAACTGAACCGTAAGCGAGGTTTATTGAAATTTACCTGAAACTATTACTATTATCACTGCTAATTGAGCATTTTTCTGCTAAAATTACAGGGATGGAAAAGTCGGATTTGTCAGCCCGATGGCTTCGATTCGCGAATGGCGATGAGCGAAAGAAACGGTGTTTCTATTTAATTTTTGTGTAATATAATCTTCGATTATTTTAACTCGATAAACTCGTGAAATAAAAGAAGCTCCCCGGCCTTCCCTCGTGAGAGGAAAAACCAAGGAGCCAAAAGGGTCGATCCGCCAATTGGCGGATTAAGCCCCAAGGGCCGTGAACTTCCGGGGCAGACACCCATAGTACCAGCCGCGGTCGGACCGGTAGCCGTAGTAGACGTTCAGACCATCGCCCGCGAAGAAGCGCACGCTGACCGAGCCGCCGGAGCCAGCGGCATTTCGGCATCTAATCCTACCGCCTATAAAGAGCACTCGGCCGAATTCGAGCTTCATCCGCAGGATGAGGTATTGGGCCTCTTCCGCACTGGATAGGCCGCTGCCGCCCTGGTCCTTCGACCAAGCTTCGTGCTCATTGTAATCGAGCATAAACGGTCGCTGGTCAGCGTCCATCGGCTGCATCAAGGTTGCGAGGACGCACTCGAAGATGCCAGCTTCGGTCGGAAGCTGCTCGCCCGACGGGTAGTCGGTTCCGGTTTTGATGCCCGCCTTCGCCGAAGCGTCAAGCAGCATCTGACGGGTCAGACCAGCCGGAACGAAGCGATGGTTGGAGCCAAATCCTTCCTTGTACGCTGCTTCGAGCTGTTCGCGGGTTGCGGACGGCAGACCAAGTTCCTTGAGCTGGTCCTGGAAGTTCAGTTCCCGGTCGAGCCACTCATCGCGAGTGATTTCGGTAACGATCAACCGTCCACACATAGCCAAGTGAATCTGCTTTCTATAGATAGGATCATCGACAATTCTCTGGACACATCGCGAGACGTTGTCCCAGGAATTTCCAGGAATGTTGACAAGGCGCTGAAGCGCCTCCCAGAGGACTCCGATTGCTTTTACGTTAAAGTTCGCCATTTTTGGCACACCTCGTACTTGAATTCACAGCACAAACTCTGTGTGCCGATATATTATCACAATTACCTTGGCTAATCAAGCGACTTGAGCCAGATTTCGTGGTAAAATTACAGGGATGGAAAAAGAGTTAGAACAAAAACTTCAGCAGGCGGAGGTGTTACTGGCGGAAACCGACGATAAGGATATCCGCGCTTTAGCCCAAGAAGAGGTAAATAGTTTGCGCAAACAGCTGGATGAGCTAAATCCGGTCAATTCGCGTAACGCTATTTTAGAGGTTCGCGCCGGCACCGGCGGCGACGAAGCGGAGTTATTTGCCAAAGAACTCTTTCGAATGTACCAACGTTACGCCGAGCGCAATAACTGGAAACTCGAAATTATAGACAGTAACCTATCCGAGCTTGGCGGCGTTAAATCTATCGTCGCATTAATTAAGGGCGACGGCGCGTACAGTAATTTGCGTTTCGAAGGCGGCGTCCACCGTGTTCAGAGGGTACCTAAAACCGAGAAATCCGGTCGAATCCACACTAGTGCCGCTAGTGTGGTCGTTTTACCAGAAGCAAAAGACGTGGACGTAGAAATTCGCCAAGATCAGCTTCGAATCGATGTTTACCGCTCCGGCGGTCACGGCGGTCAAGGCGTAAACACCACCGACTCAGCGGTTCGAATCACTCACTTGCCTTCCGGAATCGTTGTAACCTGCCAAGACGAACGCAGCCAATTAAAGAATAAAGATAAAGCGATGAGCGTCCTGCGCGCCCGACTTTGGGAGCTAGAACAGCAAAAACAAGAAGCCGAGCTTGGTTCAAGCCGACGCGAGATGATTAAATCCGGCGACAGATCGGATAAAATTCGAACCTATAACTTCCCCCAAAGCCGAATTACCGATCACCGTATCAACAAGAGCTGGCACAATATGGATGCAATTTTAGACGGCAACATCGATTCGATAGTCGAGGCGCTAATCGACGCAAATTTAGGAATTGAAGACACTAATGGGGCAAGCTAACGCTCTTTTCGCTAAAATTTGCCTTGCTCCGCATCGTCGGTCAACCCTATTTTATGGCAGAGCAGGCAAAAAAAGCTCAAAAAGCGTTACCTTGCCCCAGTAAATATGATCATTGAAGAAGCAATCAAATCAGCGGCTAATTATTTAAAAGATAACGGCTATCTACACGGCGACAAAGAAGCTGAAATAATTTTAAGTGAAATTTTGGAAATCGATACCGCCAGCATCTACTCTAAATACGAAGAAAAACTTAACGACGAACTGTTGGAGCGCTTTAACGAAGCGGTGGAGCGCAGGATAAAAGGTGAACCACTTGCTTATATTGTAGGCAACCAAGTATTTATGGGCTGGAAATTAAATTGCGACTCCCGAGCACTAATTCCGCGCCCAGAAACCGAGCAACTTACCGAATTAATGATTCGCCAAATCCGATCGCTTGGCAGTGCCGAGCCAAAAATTTTAGAAATTGGTACCGGTAGCGGCGCGATGGCACTTGCATTAAAAAAATATTTCCCCGCCTCTCAAATTACCGCAACCGATATCAGCGAAGAGGCGTTAGAACTCGCCCAAGAAAATGCGAAGCTATTGAAAGTAGATATTAATTTTATTGAGAGTGATTTATTTGAAAAAGTTGAAGGTAAATTTGACTGTATTGTGGCAAATCTGCCGTACGTACCAACACCGAAATTAGCTTTTGTTAGCGATCAAATACTCGATTTTGAGCCGATGGTAGCAATCGACGCCGGCGAAGACGGCCTTAAATATATCACGCCGTTTCTAGAGAATATCGGTAAACATTTAAGCGAAAAAGCTGTTGTCGGAATAGAATTCTGGCACACCCACGGCGACGATGTCCGTGATTTAGTAGAAAAATATTTACCCGACTACTCCGTTGAAGTCCATAAAGACTTAGCCGGCTTCGACCGGTTTGCGGTGATAAAAAATTAGCTTTCAAGAAAGTAAGTGAACTTTTAATAAATACATAAAAATTGTCTTTGTGAAGACGGAAACTGTGTAGAGGGGTAGGGTGCTCAGAGTTGCGAAGGCCGCGCCCTACCCCTCTACTAATTGCCGCCTTATTCAAGGCAAACTTTTGTTTCTTTCAAAAAGAATTAGTCCCCAAGTGTCCCAAAAGTAAGCCGTATCTTTTGCTCTTTGCTGTCACGGATAATTGTGAGCTCTACGCTGTCGCCCGGATTGTATTGGCGGATAATTCGTGCCAGCGGATACTGTTCTGTTACTTGTCTGGTTTCTACTTTAATAATAATATCGCCGCTTTTTAGCCCCGCTTTTTCGGCTGGCGAACCAGCGATTACCGCTGGAGATCCTTGTGAAAAGATGTACGCACCCTGTTCAACGTTAAGCTTGTAGCTAGATGCCTTAACTTTTGTAAGTGTATCGTAGCGCACTCCCATATACGGACGTAAAATCTTGCCGTTTTTAAGATAACTTTCAAGCGATTTCTTAAGTTCGTTCGAAGGGATTACAAACCCTAGGTTTTGCCCTGAAGCGCTAATGGCCGTGTTAATTCCGATAACCTGCCCTTTAAGCGTAATTAACGGTCCGCCGGAGTTACCTGGGTTAATAGCAGCGTCGGTTTGAATAATTCCGTCCAAAGAGACGGCGCCACTGCCGTTGGAATCGGATGCGTCAACTCTTCTATTTAACCCCGAAACCACTCCAACCGTTACCGAATTTTGAAACTCGCCGAGCGCGTTACCGATCGCAATTACCCATTGGCCGACTTCGATTTTGTCGCTATCGCCTATCTCTACTACCGGCAAACCGCGAGCTTCTATTTTTAGTAGCGCGATATCGGTTACTGGATCTTTGCCGGCTAATTTGGCTTTATAACTTTTGCCCTCCGAAGTTGTTACCTCAAACTCGGTGCCGTCTTCGATTACGTGTTTGTTGGTTGCAATTAAGCCGTCGTTAGTAACTATAAAACCGGTTCCCGACGCTTCGGTGTTTTGGATAATCCCCTGGCCAAAAATATTGCGGGTTTGAACTTCGCCCTTTACCGAGATACTTACCACCGAGCGCGAGACATCTTTACTAGCATTAATAATCGCCGAGGATTCTTCGATCACTAATTTTTCAGTTTTAGTTGAGTTGATATTTAAGGCCTTTAAATCATCAAGCCCCAATTTCTCCCGCCATTTTTCGCCAATTGGAGTAGCCGATAAAAAGTATAAAATTACCACCACCCAAATAAAACTAATTAAAAACGAGCCGACGGCCGCCCATGCTAGTAAAATTTTCCAATCTTTTTTCGGTGGCATTATTTTGATTTCTTCTTTGTATTTTTGTGGTCTGTAAATTTCTCAACGATTTCGTGAACCGCAGTTGTTACAGTTTGTATATTAACCATTGAGGCAACAATGTCACGCACAAATTTTCCAAAATTTTCTGACAGGTTTTCGATCGCCGATACTGCTTTGTTTGCCTTAAATAACAACGCGATCAATAAGCATACTGCGATTAAACTGCCGATTAGTAGTAACACCGTTAAAATATTTATTGTATCTATAATAGTCATAACCCTCCTTTAATTATTTTACGCTCCGTTTTATTACCGTCCAGTGCGATTTATCGAAACTGGAGTTTGGGAAGATGTGGAGCTCGCCGCTTTTATCGCGCAAACGAACTTTGCGGGCGTCCATTTTTTCAACTTCGCCGGTAATGTCGTTAATTTTTATGGTGTCGCCAACGCCAAAGTCGGTATCTTGCGCTAAAAAGATTCCTGAAACGATGTCTTGAACGAAAGAACTGGAGCCGATCGAGATAGCGATCGCCCCAAGTGCAACCGAGCCGGAAAGCGCGTAAGAAATTTGGACAAACCCCATTTGCTGTAAGAGCGCCGCAAATAGAAAAATCCAAAGCGCGATATCGATAATGTTGATTATCAGAGCGCGCATCGCCACGTTGGCCCTTGTTGCGCCAACAACTCCGCGCAATACCGAGCGAGCGATACGAATAATTATAAAGCCAACTACAAACGTAAGTAATAACCCCGGTAGTTTTTCAACCCCAAGTAAAATTGAATCTTCTAGCGACTTAAATACGTCCATATTTATATGTTATCACGAGAGCTGATTTTGTAGTAACTCGCGAACTTGGGCAATATTGGCTTGGCCTTTGGTTTTTGCCATAACCTGACCGACTAAAAAGTTGAATAGCACTTCTTTGCCATCCTTGTACTGGGCTACTTCTTTGGGGAAGTCGGTTATTACTTGGTCGACTATTGCGGCAAGATCGATCGAGTCGCTTTGCTCGAGCAATTTGGAAATTTCCGTTCCAGATTTTAGCGCTTCAATGATGATTTCTTTAGTGCGAGTTGAGGTTAAGCCAAGCTCCTCTTTCTTTTCAATTAGTTGTTTTTGCTGATCTTTTGGTAGTTGTGAAAACTCCGGCACCGCTAAAAACACTTTTGCCGCTTCGCGCGCGAGTTGTGCGTTCTCGCGACCGAGCTCCATCACCATTTCAAAGCCGTCTTTATCGATAATCGCTTGAATGGCTTCGTTGTGGATTTCCAATTTTGCGAGCATTTTACGCTGCTCGTCTGGTAACAAATGAGTACCTTCATCGACGAACGAGCTTAAGTCAACGACTGGCAGATCTGGTTCTGGGAAATAACGGTAATCGGCGCCGGTTTCTTTTACGCGCATCGAAATAGTTTTGCCTTGATCATCGTTCCAAGTGCGAGTTTCCTGAAAGAGTTTATCGCCGTTTTCGAGCGCTCGGTATTGGCGATCGAACTCGTATTTAACTGCTCGTTCGATTCCGCGAAAAGAGTTGATGTTTTTTACTTCAACTTTGGTGCCAAGAACTTTTGTAAGTGATCTTAGCTCGCCCGGATTCAACTCTTCAACCTTCTTAACGGAAATGTTGGCTTCGCAGCGCATCCGACCTTTTTCCATATCGGCGCTGGAGATTTTTAGCGAGCGCATTATTCGCTGGAGCTCTTGGCAGAATGCCTTTACGTCTTCGGCGCTATGGAAATCTGGTTTGGTAACAATTTCAAGTAGCGGTACACCGGCGCGATTGTAGTTAACCATCGAGTGCGACTTATCTGGGGCGTGCATTAATTTACCGGCGTCTTCTTCGAGATGTGCGTGGTCTAAATGATGATCGACACCGTTAATTGTTATCACTCCGCCCTGAATTAGCGGCGCAACTGACTGCGAGATCTGGTAGCCCTTTGGCAAATCTGGATAAAAGTAGTTTTTGCGCTCCCACTGGGTTTTTTCTGGAATTGTTGCGTTAATGGCTCGACCCAAACGAATTACCATTTTAACCGCTTCTTTATTAATTAAAGGTAATGCCCCAGGCAAGCCGTAACAAACCGGGCAGACGTTGGTATTGGGCGCCGATTCGAACGGCTCGTTCAAACAGCCACAAAACATTTTGGTTTTAGTTTCGAGCTCTACATGAATTTCCAAGCCAACCGTCAATTTATATTCGCTCATCAATACATTTCTCCATTAACCGGGCGAAATAATAATTGACTTTCGGACACGCAGTCTGTTTGTCCAGCGACAAACAGCGCTCTCGCTCGGCGAAAAACTCCTCGACAAGCTCGGAGACCGTGCTTTTTCGCCTGCGCAACGGTCCTAAAATCAATTATTATCTCGCCCGTCTTGCTTATTGGCAGTTGCAACAACTTTTCCAGCGACATTCGCAAGCGATTTGCTTGGTTTTGCGACAGCAAAAAATCGCCGAGGACATAAGCGAGTGAGCCGCTGGAGCGAAGGAGCGGTCGCGAAAAATTAGTTGCAACTGCCATCACCTAAGTCCCCTCATTGCAGAAATAGCATCCTTAAACGCTTGGTAATATTTACTCTTCTCCCACTCGGCCACAAAACTCCCGTGGTCGTGCACTAATTCGTTACGTTTAATATGGGCTTGCCATAAATTACTGTAAACGCTTCGGTCGATTTTACCGCGCAAGCTCTTTAAGCGCTCCCCAAAAGTCGCGCCCTTAACGCCGGCTTGTTTAGTAATCGAATCAACTAAAATATCGGCCTGAATTATCAGCTGCTTGGCGTTGGCCTGATCTTTCTGCATCGATAGCGCCTCGAGCGAGCGTATTTTGCCCTCCACCTCTAACCAGTCGATTTTACGAAACGACGCCTGATTACCTACTCCAAATAAACTTGCCCAAAATCCCATTAACTCTCCCCCAACAATTTTCTAGTAATCTCCGGCAATTTATCGTTTATTTGAACGCCGATTACTAATATTACTACCGTTAATAAACAGGTGATTATTGCTTTTCGAAGTAGCTTGTACGTTGGCTTCATCAGCTCGCTGTAACGTGTCCGCGTTGCCGCGCGTTCCTGCTGTTTTTGCGTAAGTTTTATTTCTTTTTTAAGTCGTTGTTTTTTACTCATAGTTGATTAAACTCAAAATTCAAAACTCTAAACGTTGGTGATAATATTGTCATTTTATTTTTGGGGTCTGTTGATGGAAATCGGTTTCTTTTTGGAAAGCTTTTGCGGCCGCAATAATAATATTATCGTTCTTTCGCGCTGAAATTAACTGCGCCCCGATCGGCAAACCGGCTTTTGTGAAACCAACGGGAAGTGATAATGCCGGCACGCCAGCTAAATTGGCGGCAACGGTAAGTAGGTCGGATTTATACATCTCGATCGGATCGCTGGCTTTCTCGCCGATTTTAAACGCTGGGGTTGGAGTAGTAGCGGTAATTAACATATCGACTTGGCCAAAAACTTCGGCGTACTCTTTTTTAATCTGGGTGCGAACACGCTCGGCAATCATATAGTAGTCGTCGTAGTGGCCGACCGACAGAGAATATGTTCCAAGTAAGATTCGGCGCTTAACTTCTGGACCGAAATTAGCGCGGGTGTGCAGATATTTTTCCAGCAAGTTCTTGGCTTCGGCAGATTTTTGGTAACGGATCCCGTCGTAGCGAGCTAAATTGGCGGAAACTTCCGAAGGTAAAATAATGTAATACGCAGGCAAAGCCAAATCGCTCGACGGTAAACTGACCTCAATAACTTTGACGCCTTTTTGCTTGTAAAATTCTACCAACGCTTCGGTTTGGGCTTTAATTTCTGGGTCTAATTCGATTTGCCATAATTCTTTTGGTAAGCCGATTGTGAAATTGGACCAATCGATTTCTGTTGGCTGGTAATTGTAGTCAATTGTTGTTTGATCGAGCTCGTCTTTACCGGAAATTACTTGGAAGATTTTTTCTACGTCTTCGGCACTTCTGGTAAGCGGGCCAATTACATCGAGCGACGAGGCCAAAGCAAGTAAGCCGTAACGCGAAACCGAGCCGTAGGTTGGCTTTAAGCCAGTCACTCCGCAAAATGCTGCTGGCTGACGGATCGAGCCGCCGGTGTCGCTACCAAGCGCCGCGTCGCACAAATCTGCCGCCACAGCCGAGGCCGAACCGCCCGACGACCCGCCGGGAACGCGCTCTTTATCCCAAGGATTTTTAGTTACACCAAAGGCCGAGTTTTCGGTACTCGAGCCCATCGCGAATTCGTCTAAATTGGTTTTGCCGATTAACATTGCACCGGCAGTTTTGAGTTTTTTGATAACAGTTGCGTCGTACGGGGCTATAAACCCATCTAAAATTTTAGAGCTGGCGGTAGTCGGCCAATCTTTAATTTGAATATTATCTTTAATTGCTAGCGCGTAATTTTTCAATTCGCCGTCGTCGCACATTCTTACTGCGCCCGGCTCGGGCATAAACAAAAAGGTGTTTAAGTCTTTTTGCTGCTCGGCTTTTTTAATGTAATCGTGTGCCTTACTCATCTTCGCTCTCCCCAAATACAGCTGGTACGATTACTTGATCGTTCTTAAATTGCGGCGCTAACTTTTCGATTTCACCAAGCGACAAGTTTGTTTCGCTCACTTCGTCGCTTCGTAAATCCTCGAGCGCTAACACCTCTTTATCTAAAGAATCGGATTCCAGTTTAGCCAAGCGCAATTGTTCCACAAAATTTAAAATCTTAGGTAAGTCCGTGGTTAAATTTTGCTTCTCCGCTTCAGTTAGCTCCAGCCGCACCAACGCCGCAAGGCGCTCAATTTCCGTTACAGATATTTCAGACATTCTTGGTTAAGTTTAACAAGATTAGTTAATCATCTCAATAAGAGTTTGACAAACAATAATAAAGCATTAATTATTAATATAGAATGAAGAAATCATTAATTATATTATTGCTTGTTTTAGTTTTTTTGTTGGGTTACCTGGCGGGAAAATATACTGACTTTTTTAGTTATAAGGCCGCTGGGGATTCGGACTACTTTTCTAGTAACCTATATGCAGACAATGTAAGTAGTACTAGCCCAAGTTATTACAATTTTACGTATAACGAAATTTCATTTTCTGATAAATTTAGATGTGATAATTCTTCCGGTTACGTATCATCATCATACTCTTACAACGATTCTACTAACCTGCTTTTTAAGGACATGTACGGCAACTACTACTTAAAAAGTACATTAACCAAACCTACTCTATACCCAAATAACGACGCCCGCCTAAAATATACAGGACCATTATCGGCAACTATCAGACAAACTCCCGGTAGATTTGATTGGTATAGTGCTTTCTTCTACGGCGACGATACTTTGTCTTCAGCACTAATAAAATATGATTATCAATTTAAAGCCGTGGTCAAGACTGATGGAATTTATGCTGTTTCAGATTACGTAAATAAAAAGTACGCCAAACTTAAAACCGTATATAGCTCTAAAAAATTAGACGCCAAAATCAGTAGTTATAAAGAAGCAAACGTTAGCACGCCAATAGTTGAATCTGTGTTTGGAAGCGGAAACCTTGCCTATAAGATTTGTGATAAGAAATAAGTTACCCAAATTTTTTCAAAAACTCTTCTTCGCTTAAAATACTCACCCCCAACTCCTTCGCCTTTTTTAGTTTCGAGCCTGCATTTTTACCAACAACTAAATAATCGGTATTTTTTGAAACCGAGTCGTTTACGTCGGCGCCGGCTTGGCGGGCTTTTTGTTGGGCTTAGAGCCGACTCATCGACTCGAGCGTGCCGGTTATTACAATCGATTTACCCGTCAAGGCAGTCTTTTTTGCCACTTTTGGAGCAATTAGACGCACTTCTTTAAGTAACCGATCCAACAGCTCTTGATTCTTTTGATTAGCAAAATAATCTGCCAAGCTTTGCGCCACTACTGGACCGATGTCCGTTACTTGCTGAAAATCTTCTAGTTTGGCTCGGCGTAAGCTATCGAAAGATTCAAATCTTCGCGAAAGCGCTTGCGCTGTTTCTACGCCAACATGTCGAATTCCAAGCGCGTAAATAAAGCGTGGCAGTTCGATATTTCGCCGATCGTTAATCGCCGCAACGATATTTTTGGCCGACAGCTCACCGAAACGCTCGAGCACCATAATATCACCTGGCTTAAGTTGAAAAATATCGGCCTGATCGCGTAGTAAATTTGCGTCGTAGAGCGCGTCGATTACTTTTGACCCTAAGCCAACGATATCTAACGCCGCTTTACTGGTAAAATGCCTTAATCGCAAAATCGTGGAGCCGAAACAATCTGAATTGCTACACCTGTACGCCACCTCGCCTTCTTTGCGCACAACCATCGAGCCGCAAACCGGACAAGTTTTAGGAAATACAAACGCACGTTCTTTGCCGCTGCGCAGTTCGGTAATTGGCGCCACCACTTCTGGAATAATATCGCCGGCTTTACGAATTATTACCGTGTCGCCGATTAGTACGCCCTTGCGCTCGATTTCGTCTTCGTTATGAAGCGTGGCGCGGTGAACCGTCGTTCCTGCCACTACCACCGGTTCTAGCTCGGCTACCGGCGTTAAAGTACCGGTTCTGCCCACTTGAACAGTAATATCGAGCAATTTCGTTGTAACTTCTTCGGCTGGCCATTTGTAAGCCACGGCGCCGCGCGGGTGATTGCCCACAAACCCAGCTTTATCAAAAGCCGGCTTGTCGTTTAAGCAAACCACCACGCCGTCAACCTGGAAAGGTAGATCCGGGCGAATAGACTGCATTTTTTCGGTGAAGACGATAACCTCTTCGATACTATGCAATAAAGTTGCGTGATTATCGGTTTCAAAGCCAAACTGCTTTAGCAGTTTATGCTCCTCTTGATGGTTAGTAATACTCGGGTGAATTAAAGCGTATGCCATAAATGATAGCTTGCGACTGGCGGTAACAGATGGATCGAGCTGTCTAACCGCACCAGCTGAGGCGTTTCGCGGATTAGCAAAAAGCGGTTCGTTGTTTTGGGCGCGCTCTTTGTTTAACTGCTCAAACTCGCGCTTGGGCATATAAATTTCGCCTCTGATTTCAACATCTTCAAAACCCTTAAAGTTATGTAGCTTAAAGGGAATCGAGTGAATCGTTAAAATGTTTCTAGTTACATCTTCGCCGACTTCGCCGTTGCCCCGTGTTGCCGCAGTAACCAGTACGCCGTTTTTGTAAATTAACGACATCGCTAGGCCGTCAACTTTAAGTTCGGCGTAAAACTGTTTTAATTCTTTAGCGCCAAGTATTTTTTTAACGCGCTCTTCCCAATCTAAAAGTTCTTGATCGCTTTTAACGTCCTGAAGCGACAGCATCCGAACACGGTGCGTAACTTTAGAGAACTTTTTTTGAACTTCGCCGCCGACCCTGCCGCCGATTAAATCTGCGTTTACTTGGTTTGGATATTGTTTGGCGAGTCGACGCAGCTGATCGACCAGTGAATCATAAATCGCGTCGCTGACTGTTGGGTTATCGTGTTCGTAATACTCGCGCCGAAACTGCTCGATTAATTGCTCGAGTTTAATAAGCCGATCCTTAGTTTCTGCGTCTATCGTCATTAACCCCAATATAGAGATAAAAGCTTAGAAATTCGATACTAATTCCTTACGCCATTTGGCGCAGTTTCTTTACCCTGTCTGGAATCGGCGGATGGGTAGAGAAAACGGTCGAAAACCAGTTGTGTTTCTTTGGCTCTTCGCGACCAAACGGTTCGTTTATAAACAAGTGAGCAGTCGCGCGATTAGCCGAGTGCATCGGCCTCTCGTACTTCTCAATTTTTTCAAGCGCTCTGGCTAATCCTTCGGGATAACGGGTAAGTAGCGAGCCGGTTGCGTCCGCCATATACTCGCGTTTCCTAGAAACCGCTAGTTGAATTAACTGGGCAAATAGCGGCGAAAGTAGCACCAAAACTAGCGCAACAATCATCAGCGCGCCGCCAGCTTTACTATCTGAATTGTCGTTGTTTTTCCAAAAGTTGGCCCGAAAAGCGATATCCGAAATTAAAACTACAATTCCAACCAAAGTTACCGCCACCGTCATAACCAAAATATCTCGATTACCAACGTGGGCCATCTCGTGTGCCATCACTCCTTCGAGCTCGGTTTTATCTAGCACCTCCAGCAAGCCAGTTGTAACCGCCACAGAAGCGTGTTTCGGATCGCGGCCGGTCGCAAACGCGTTTGGCGACGGATCGTTAATTACGTAGATTTTGGGCTTAGGAAGTCCGCCAGCGATCGCGATGTTTTCCACCAAACGATGCAACTCTAAAAATTTTTGCCTGTCTGGCTCTTTAGCGCCGGTCGCCATCAGCGCAATTTTATCCGAATAATAATAGCTCACCCAGCTTTGGATTATTGAAATTATCACCGCAATGAACAAAATCGACTGATCGTTGAACATATAACTTAGCGCCCAGCCAAGACCGATAATTAACAGCGCAAAAATCGCAAACATATAAAACGTCCGGCGTTTGTTTATAGAGATTTGGTTATACATCTAACTTAAGCTCCTAAAAATTGATCAAGGTTCAGTCGGTTAAAACTGAACTTTAACGTTCGCTTTTTCTGACTCATCGGCTTCGAAGAATTCTTTTTTAACGAAACCGAACATTCCAGCCATTATATTGGTCGGGAAAGTCTCAATTTTAGTGTTCAAGTCGCGAACGTTACTGTTATAAAACCGACGCGATGCTTGGATTTTATTTTCAGTATCGGACAATTCACCCTGAAGCTCTAAGAAGTTTTGCGAAGATTTTAAATCTGGGTAAGCTTCGGCAACAGCAAATAACGATTTCAAGGTGTCGCTAAGCATATTTTCGGCTTTGCCTTTTTCTTCGATCCCCTTGGCGCCCATCGCTG
>JACRAP010000004.1 GCA_016213365.1 Candidatus Berkelbacteria bacterium | reverse complement strand
T
Source organism: Candidatus Berkelbacteria bacterium (assembly GCA_016213365.1). Taxonomy (GTDB): domain Bacteria; phylum Patescibacteriota; class UBA1384; order 2-12-FULL-50-11; family 2-12-FULL-50-11; genus JACRAP01. The sequence goes on along the minus strand of JACRAP010000004.1, from coordinate 4,399 downwards.
TCTTTTATAACATTGCGGGGGGAATATTTTGGATAGTAAGTTTATCGCTACTAGGTTATTGGCTTGGGGATTTGGCTGAGTCGAGAAATATCAATATCGACAAATATATTTTGCCATTTGTTGCGGTAATTGTTATTGGCTCAATTATCCCTGGAATTATTGGGTATATCAAATCTAAAAAGCGTTAATTTTGAGGTAAGTAGTCGCTTAATTCTTGTAACACAGACCCGATAAACGGCACGCCTCCGAAGGCCTGAATAAATAATGTAAGTAGCGCCACAACTATTGCAACTCCAAGCGTTGCGCCAAGACCAGAAAATAAGCCCCAAACAAACCCGCGGAGCATCAGTCTTTTTTTACTTCCGTAAGCGCGGTCGATTGCTTTTACAAGCTGGTCGATTTTCTCGTGATCGTCGTGGGTCATTGAAATAAGTATAGCAAATAAATTGCGCGCCCGGCTGGATTTGAACCAGCGACCCTCTGCTTCGAAGGCAGATACTCTAATCCGCTGAGCTACGGGCGCATGTATATATTTTACTTCAATTTACAACTTTTAACCATAAAGAAAGGGGCGGCACATCGTTGTGCCGCCCCCGGACTGTGCCTAACTTGCGCTAGGCGATTTCGAGGATCGTGCCTTTGCAAGTACCAATGTGGCACGCAAAGACAAATTGCTCCTTCGCTCGTTTTCCACGAAGGGCTTTCCCGATCGGACTTGCTGCCGAGATGATAGTCGCAACAAGGCTCTCCCCTTTGTATGCAACTTCCATCACGTTCTTGGGTCCAACCCCCTCCTCTCCCACGAAGAGAAAAATCTCTTTTTCTTCTTCGATCTCAACGAACAGAACTGCACCATGACGAACTTCGTCGTAACAGTTACAGCCGTTCCTGAGTGAGTAGGCAATCTTCATGCCTTGAACGCTGACATCTTTGGCAGCTTCGGCAAGCTTGTCGATCTCGTTCTGCCTGTGAACCTTGGCAGAAAATTCCACTTCATCAGCCGTTTCGTGTTCACGGAATTCGGAGTTGACCCTCCTCATACTCAGAACACTTACGGTTTCCGGCATCGGTTCACCTTCAAGAGTTTCGGAGAAAAATCTCCTCACCTCCCTCAGGTTGCGAACCCGCTTAATCGCTTGTCGAGCCGGTTTACCGGCACTTCGAGCCCGCTTCGGCTCGAGAGACGCCGAAGCATTTGACATCAACCCAGTGCTGATAGTCACGTTTCCTCCTTGATTTTCGATATGCACCCAAACGCTCTCCCACGCTTAGGTACCGAATATTATATCACTTTTTTATTAAATTATTTATAACTTCGATCGTTGAGGCTGAATTTCGCTATTTTTTGATAATACTTCCTCTAAACTCTCTGGGGTTAAAATCCCTTTTTGGGGACCAATTTCTGCTATTACCCCTGCAGAATTCGCCATTCCCCAGCGCATCGCCTCGTCTAAACTTTTACCGTTAATATATGCAGCAGTAAACGCTGATGCGTACGAATCGCCCGCACCAGTTCGTTCAACAACTTTTATCGGAAAAATTGGGCAAAATAATAATTGTGAACCATCAAAACAGTACGCACCCTCGGGACCGTCGGTAATATTTACAATTTTTGCCCCTAAATCGTAAAGCGCCTCAGAAAGTTTTCGAATATTTGCCGAAGTCGGCAATTCGGTTAAAATTCTTGCCTCTTCTTTATTTACAAATAATAACTCTGTTTGGGCGATTATGTGCTTAATTTTATCCACACCAGCTTTTAATTGGTAACTTCCTGGGTTAAAGCTAATGCCAATTTTATTTTGTTTGGCAAAACTTAGCGCCTTGTCGTACGCACCGATAAAACTTTTTCCCATACTGGTTAAGTAAACCCAATCGACAATTTCGAAATCTGGCAATACGTAATCGCGCGGAACGTGATATATTACTAAATTTCGTTCCTCTTGAAAAACTAAAGCAGTTGCGTAACTGGTTGGACCGCTCTGGCGCTGAAAATATGCGCAATCTATTCCTTCTGCCGTAAGATCTTTTTCTATTTTTTCAGCAACCCAATCTGAACCAATTGCACTATAAAGTTGGCTAGTAAACCCAAATCGTGCAAAAGTTACGGCGGTGTTTGCGGCGTTACCGCCAACACTAAAAACTAATTGATCGGCTAAAATTTTATCAGCATAGTTCATACAAAACTCGCATTTGGCTTTATCAATAGTGCAACGAACGTTTGCGTCGTGCAAAAACATAAATGAATCTAGTGTTGCCTCGCCGATCGATAAAATCTTTTTTGCCATATAAATACTGTAACACAGGCTTCATAACCTCACGAATTTGGGGTAAAATTGGGGGTGTATGGTGCTAGTAGCTCAGTGGTAGAGCAATCGGTTGTGGTCCGATTGGTCGCAGGTTCGATCCCTGTCTAGCACCCTTATGAAAAACGTGCTTGTAATTGGCAGTGGCGCAAGGGAGCACGCACTAGCATGGAAGTTAAAACAGTCTAAAAATATCGGTGAAATTTTTATCGCCCCAGGAAATGCTGGCACCGAACTACTCGGCAAAAACGTAAATATTAACGCTGACGACATAAATGGTCTGATAAATTTTGCAAAAAACAACAACATAGACTTAACGATCGTCGGGCCAGATAACGCTTTAGCGCTTGGGATCGTCGACGAATTTAATAAAGTAGAATTAAAGATTTTCGGCCCTACAAAGCAAGCCGCCAAAATTGAGTGGTCTAAAATTTTTGCAAAAAAATTAATGCAAAAGTACGAAATCCCTACTGCAAAGTTTGAAACTTTTACACGTTACGACGACGCACTAACTTTCTTGAAAAAATCAGCTTTCCCGTTAGTAATAAAAGCCGATGGCTTAGCGCTCGGAAAGGGCGTATTCATTTGCAATAATTTGAAGGAAGCAACAATAGCACTAGAAAGCGTTAGAACTTTCGGAAAAAAAGTAATAATCGAGGAATTCTTAACCGGCCAAGAGTTTTCCGCCCACGCGCTTTGCGACGGCAAATCCTTTAAACTATTCCCGTTTGCAAAAGACCATAAACGGATAGGCGAAGGTGATACGGGCGCAAATACCGGCGGTATGGGGACAATTTGTCCTATCGACGGCCCAACCGATCAGATTCACGAAATAATTGAAAAAACGCTTTGGGCGTTAAAGCAAGAAAGGATTGAATTTTCGGGCTGTTTATTCCCAGGGATTATTCTAACAAGTTCTGGCCCAAAAGTTTTAGAATTCAACGCTCGTTTTGGTGACCCTGAAACTCAAGTATTTATGCGCTTACTCGATAACGATTTACTCGAGATATTTGAGGCGGTATTTGCAAAGAAATTACACGAGATTTCGCTACGCTGGAAAAAAGAATTCACAACATGCGTAGTGCTTGCTTCAAGGGGTTATCCAAACTCCTATAAGACCGGCTATGAGATTACCGGCTTAAACGATTTAGACGAAAATATCGTCGTATTTCATGCTGGTACCAAAGAACAAGCAGATAAAGTAGTTACAAACGGCGGTCGAGTTTTGTCTGTAACGGCTACGGGAGTAACCTTAAAAGACTCGTTAACTTCAGCGTATAATAATATAAATAAGATTGATTTTATGGGGAGATATTATCGCCAAGACATTGGATTGACACGGGTTAAGGCTTGACAAAATAAATAGGTAGGTTAGAATAATCTTTGTCTAATTTGTTAGGAGGTTCATTTATACAAACCCAACAGGAAATAAAAAATCACTGTTACAAAAGTTCGGATCGTTTAGACACAATTCAAAAAACGTAATTCATAGATTCTTCTCGTTTATCTTAACGGCCACTGCCGCCTTATTGAATGCGGCCAAAAACCTTCAGTACTACATTGATATCGCCTACAACACACGGGGTGTTAAAAGAGTTCGCCGCTTTGCCCGTAAATATTCGTCACAACTTGGCTTCACCTTTTTGGTTTTCGTATTTCTTACCGTAACAATCGGCGAAGGTCAGGCAAACAACATTTCTGTACCAAAATTATCGGCGCAACTTTCCATTAATAACGACGGTTTTATCGGCAAACCAGTTATTCTTGCCAGCCAAACTGTGTTAACGGGTGAATTACAGCAAGATGTTGTTATTATTTATACCGTTGAGAAAGGCGACTCGATCAGTTCTATCGCCGCAAGGTACAACCTAAGCGTCGGTACGATATTAGATAAAAACAACATCAAACCAGTTGATATTGAAAAAATTGCTATCGGTACGAAATTGATAATTCCTGCCGAAGACACTAACACTTCGCTTGCATGGCTTGAGAGTTTAAATCAGGCAAGGGCCGAGCAAAGACGCTTGGCTGACGCAGAACGACAACGTCAACAACAAGAAACTACAACAAGTAGAAATTCTAATTTAAGTTATAGC
>JACRAP010000003.1 GCA_016213365.1 Candidatus Berkelbacteria bacterium | reverse complement strand
AATATTTTCGATCTGGCAAACTTTTAATTTTTTATATTCTGTTATTGCCGCTCGAGCGTTTGGTTCGTTTAAGAAACTGACTTTTTGTTTATCGTTTTTATTGTCGCGCATTATTGGTAGTTCAATCACACCTTCTTTTTGGCACTCCCCTATCAACAGCGCGGTATACGTTTTTTTAATCGCTCTCCCTTGCCAAAGTAATTTCAAGCGCGCTTGTGTCATCGGATTTTTTGCCCAAATCACAATTCCCGAAGTATCGGCATCGATTCGATGGACCACACCGAAGCGTTCGCTATCTTTCCAGTCGGTTGGTTTAATGTAACCGTTCTCAATCATCCAATCGCGTAACGTCGATTGGTGCGACGGCGGCTCAACGGCCATAAACGGCGGTTTATCTATTACATAGAATTCGTTAGTCTGGGAAATTAACTGCATAATGTTGCTAAAAGTATCGCTTTTTTATGGTATGGTGTCAATTGAATATGACCGGTTTTAACGAGGCGATAAAAAAACTTAATAAAGAGCAGCTCGAAGCGGTTCAATCGATCGAAGGTCCGGTTATGGTTCTTGCTGGCCCGGGAACAGGAAAAACGCAAATTCTTGCGCTTCGAATCGCCGAGATTTTAAACAAAACTCATGTCGGACCAAGAAATATTTTGGCTTTAACCTTCAGCGACACCGGCGTTACGGCGATGCGTCAAAGATTAGTTGAGTTTATCGGGCCAACAGCTCACCAAGTCGAGATCGCAACTTTTCACTCGTTTTCAAACGACATCATCGCTACCTATGGTTTCGCGTTTGAGGAATTTAGATTAACAAATTCGATCGACACACTCGAGCAATACAGAATTATCGAGCAAATCATTTTATCTTCAAATGAATTAAAAATTTTCTCCAAAATTCGCGGCGAAAATTATTACGTTAAGCCAGTCGTAAACACGATAAACGACGCCAAGCGTGAGGCGGTTTCACCGGATCAAATTAAGGACTTTGCCAAAAATATGGAAAATAATTCCAATAAAAAGGTTGATATCGAGAAATTCGAGCGTCGTCAGAAAGTATTACTCGATCTTGCACTGGTATTTAGTGAATATAATAAATATCTACAATCTCACCATCTTTACGATTACGGCGATATGCTTCTGCGGGCAATTGAACTGATTAAAACCAATATCGAGGTTAAACAATTTATACAAGAGCGGTTTCAATACCTACTAGTCGACGAGTATCAAGATACCAATAACGCTCAAAATATTTTAATCGAGTTAATCGCCGATTTCTTTGACAAACCCAATTTATTTGTAGTTGGCGACGATAAACAGGCAATTTATCGATTTCAAGGCGCCTCGGTTGAGAATATGGCGTACTTTGTTCATAAATATCCCGAATTAAAAATAATTAACTTAATAACTAATTACCGATCAAATAATAAAATTTTACAAACCGCTGATAAGTCTATCTCGAACAATGCCTTACAAGTAAGTAAAATAATCGACTCCAAAAGCGCTAAATTAGTAGCGATAAATCAAAGTAACGAAACACCAGAATTATTTATTTTAAACAATTACGACGAAGAGCTACTTAAAATTTATAAAATAATTACTGAGCAAAAAGTTGATTTAAATAAAGTAGCAATACTTTGTCGAACTAATCAGGAAGCAAAAAATATCGCCTTAACGCTCAATAAGCTTGGGGTAGCTACCCAGCAAAACTCTCAATTAAATATTTTAAACGAACGTCCAATCCAAGCGCTAATGCAAATTTTTAACGCCGTAATCAATCCGCACGATAACGTTTCAATGCTTAGCGCCCTTAGAATTATATCTGCAAGCGACACCCTAGAGGTAATAAAAATAGCAGATGCGTCGCGTAAAAATAACACAAAGATTATCGATACGGCGCTACTCAACCCCAAATTAAAAGAAACCGCACTGCAAATATTAGATTATCATCAACAATCTTCCGTTTTAAATTTGGTAGATTTGGTTGAAAAAATTATCTACGAAGGCGAGTTGATGGCGTTACTACATCCAAAAGCTCCAACCCTTCAACAACTTGAAGTTGTTACGGCCTTTATTACAAAACTAAAAGAGTTCGCATTTCGAAATCCTAATCTTTATCTAAAAGATTTTGTAAGCTATGTAAGTTCCTACAAAAACTACGATATTGAATTTGAGGTTCAGTTATCCACTCATCGTTCAAACGGGGTGTTTGTAAACACGGTTCATCAGGCCAAAGGAATGGAATTTGAGGCGGTAATTATCCCAAGCGTAAACTCAAAAAACTGGGCGACTAAAAAGCGCGCTTCAAGCGTAGAGTTGCCAAGCGAGTTGGTAATTAAACAAACCTCCCCCTCGGACGATCTTGAAGATTTACGACGAACTTTTTATGTTGCGCTTACACGCGCAAAAAATAAATTACTATTAACTTGTTCAAAAACCGACAGTAATAACAAAGAAATACTGCCAAGCCAACTTGTTGAAGAGATAATTAACACCTTAAAAGTTACAGAGGTACAACACAGTGAAGAAGAGATAAAAAATTTCCTTACCTTAACAACGAAACAACTCCCAAGCGACTTTTTGTCCCAAGAAATAAAAGACTACATCAGTGAAAAATTAACCGACTTCCCTTTCTCCTTTACGAGTTATTGGGATTATTTAAATTGTCCAAGAACTTTTTTACTTCAACATATCTTTAATTTTCCCCAACCGTTCTCCCCTACTTTGGCTTACGGTAGCGCCGTTCATAAAGCCCTAGAGCAGTTTTCTCGATTAAGTAAAACTCACCACCCAACCAAAGAAGATTTATTAAAGTTCTTTATTGAAGCGCTACTAATCGAGATGCCATTTGCCGATCAAAAATATATCGATTCTGGCAAGCATTTGTTAGCAAAATATCACCAGGAAGTGTTAATAGAATTGCCTCCGGCGATCGAAGTCGAATATAACTTTAAAAAACACATTGTAACGCTCGGTCAGTTTTGGCTAAGCGGTAAAGTAGATGCGATCGAATTAATTGATAGTAAGGCCCGAACAGTTAAATTAATCGATTATAAAACCGGTAGCAGTTCGCGCAGTAAAAATGATATTTTAGGGTTAACGCAATCATCTGACGGCAAATATTACGCTCAACTAAAATTCTATGCCCTACTTGCCGCTAGAGATAAAAACTTTCCGTACAAGGTCAGTCAGTACGAAATTCGGTTCGTTGACGATAAGCACGAATTCAAGCGTGTTAGTTTCGAGATTTCTAAAGAAGAGATTGATCGATTCGCCGCCGAACTTGAGCAGACATTAACTGAAATTGTTACCGCAACCGAATTCCCGCAAAAGGACGAGAATTCAAGTATTGCAAACCTGTTCCCGATATTAAACTAGGGCTTTTTCGATCGCATCACTAAGGGCTTTTTTGCTTTGGGCGCCGACAAAATGCTCTATAACCTGACCGTCTTTCTCAACAAAATAGGTTGGCATCGCCATAATTTGATATTTCATTACCATCGCTTGGCTTTCAGGAGCATCGACGTTGATTTTTTCAACAGTTAACTTACCTGCATATTGGTGCTCAAGCTCTTCTAGTATTGGATTCATTATCTTACAAGGGCCGCACCAAGCCGCCCAAAAATCAAGTAGTTTAACGTTGCTCATTTGCTCCTTCTAGTTTGTATATTT
>JACRAP010000023.1 GCA_016213365.1 Candidatus Berkelbacteria bacterium | reverse complement strand
GACCCCCAAGCGGTCTGAACCTTTTGGGAATACTTAGGTAGGTTGGTCTAGAAAACAGAACGCGCTTTCCTTGAGTTTTCTCCTGGAAGAAACGCATATCTGCTGGAAGCATTCCCTGCCAAGGCGTTCGACCGTTCTCGGCAGGGTTGGGTCGGTCTCCGATCAGCCAGTTGCGATCGGTTGCAACGATAATGGTTTTTCCCATAAATCCTCCTATACGGAAACGGGGAGCAACTCTCTTGGAATCGCTGGCCCAGGGTGGTAGTCGTCGAGCGATATATGTCTCTTCAAGAACTCTTCGTGTGTCAGTCCTTCGGGATTGATATCCGCTCGAGAGATCGGATCAATAACGCCATCGAGCATAAGATTCACCGCATCAATTACAGGATCGAGAACCTGAACTGTTGGCAACCTTGTTGGCATGCGTTCAAGCATCATTTCAACACCTCGGCACTGACATCCGGGATGTCGCAACTCTAGCGGAACGTTTGGATCGCCATAGATGTGTGGGTTAGACACGAAATGCGTAAGATGAACGAACTCATGTCCGGTTAGTCTTGCAACAATCTCGCCGAAAATTCCCCACATCACTTGGTTGCTGGGTATTCCGATTGGAAAGTCACCGCTTCTTTGCACGAGATGAAGGTAAAGCTTTCCCTTGACAGAAATGAAGAACAACTCCCCGTGACAGGGAACTATATCCACAAGTCCGTAGGTTGAGGGGTTGAAGGGGGTGATGAGCCATCTTCTCAATGTTGGTTCTTTTCGAAGGTTTTCGATTACGTATTTGAACTGGTCAAATCCGTTTCGTTCAAAAAATCCTCCGCCCAAATGCGTTCCGTTGAAGTTACGGAACTGATGTCCGTAGGTTGCACCAAACTGCCCGGTTTGCAGTTTAGCCCTTGCGCAATGTGCCTCGTCTGCCCAGGCGTCCCAATAGTGCACTCCGTAGCGGTTGAGAAGTTCAAGACTTGTATCTCCGGATAGAATCCAGAGTAGTTCGCCCGCGAACTTATGGAAAGCACCACGTAGGTTGCGCAGGGTGTCGAATGGAAATCCGTTTGATAGTCGGTATTCCATTGTGTAGCCTCTTGGGTTGAGAGTACTTGGCGGACCTTGTCGTGTGGTGGGTTGAGTAAATCCGCCCTTAAGTATTCTTCGGAGTCCGTTTTTGTATTGACGATCTGGTTTGCGAAGTTCGTAAGACGTGTATGAAATCAAGTAGACACCTCCAAAATGTCATTGTGCGTTGCACTGAAAGCATTATAGCCAAATACAACAGATAATCAATCTAATAAACCCTAATTTTCCAACTTACTTTCAATCTCTGAGAGTTTTCGAGTTAACGCATCGATTTGTTTTTGGATCCGCGCCTTTTGAGTTTTAAGTTTATGGTAATTTTGTTGATTGCGCCTAGATTTAAAGTGCTTATGAGTATGAAGTACGCCGCCAACACCAAGTAAAATTACTAACAATAAGGTACATAAACCAATAATTGCCAGCGCAATTTGTTCAGGGTCGCTGGCCTTATCTAAATAGCTTCTGCTTACATAGATTGACTCGGTTATTTTATTTTCTGGTTCCGGCAAATCAGCGATTAAAACTGGGTTTAAGATGTTATTTTCTGGGTTTGTTGCGGTAACTTTTGGTATTGTGGGTGATTCAGTTTTATTGTTTGGCGAAGGTTCGGTTTTGCCCGAGAATATTGTGTTGTCAGTTTGATTGCTTGAATTCGATGTAGAGTTTGTAGGTGGGCTTTGTGGTGGTGTTGGCGCGGTTGTGGCGCTACTACCTTTAACCATTGCGATAAAGGCCTTTTTTGCGCTTTCACTTGAGTTAATTCGCCAATCAGTTTCTTTTTTATAATTAAACCAAGTAAATCCTTGAACTTGCGGATACTTACTGCGCAAAACTTTGCCCATATCTTCAAACCACGCGGCCTTACTACCGCCTTGTTAGGTAGAGCCGATTTCAGTAATCAGAATTTTTTTACTAGTGACGGCGGTTAACGATTTATACGACGAGTAAAAAACTTCATCGAAACTTTGCCACACGCTCCACGATCGACTGGTGCCCCAGTTGTAGCCCTCGAGCCCGGTAAAATCTACATAACTATCGCCCGGGTACATTTGGGCGTAGCTGTATTTAGCGCCGTAGGGAATAACGTTGGGCGCCCAAACCCACTTAGCGTTAGTTGCGCCGGCGCTTCGAAATTTATTTACTATGTATTTCCAAAACGCCTTATGTGTTATGTCGGTATTGCCAGCGAGCTGATAGCCCCACGGCGTCCAGTCGGTGTTCATTTCTGGAGCTAGCACTATTCTTATCGGCTTGCCAAACGCCTTAACATCGAGCGCGAAGTTTTCAAGATAGCTGTCGTAAACGCCGCTGGTAACGTCTGTGTATTTAACTCCCTTACCGCCGATCATCGGTTCCCAAGTTAGTTCGGGTAAATAGCCACTACTAGAAAAATTTTTAGCGACGTCTTGCGTAAAATCCGTTTCCCAGTTTAAGTACCATTTGGCGCCGTTAAATTTTACGCCCAAGTCGGACTCAAAATTTTTTATTAAGGCGATGTCGTACCCAGCATGAGGGTAAAAAATATTAACTTCTTTAGGGAGCGGCGCGGCGATTAATTTTGAAAAAAATCCGAACAAAAACGTAAGTAATACGGCAATTATTAATAGTTTTGCGCCCCTCATTGCTAGAAATATAACAATAAGCGGTAAAATTACAATTTATTAGGCGAAACGTTCGACTTTATTCCAACTATGAGTTTTTTTCGAAAACAGGGCTTTGTAGAACGCAACAACAAACGATGCTAAGTTTACGAAGTAGTAGCTAAAAAATAGCGGCACATATTTAATCGCCCAAAATTGCTTAAGTAAAATAATTGTTACAAGCGCTGTGCAGGTATAAAAGACATAAGCACTAATTAAAAATGGGTAGCGCGTAGTAATTGTTACTATAACGAACGCTAAAAATCCGATTCCCAAGATCGAATCGATAAGCAATAAAATCGTTTCTAAATTCATCATTTTTTTCGGTTGCCACAATTTATGCAAAATGAAATTTTGCCAGTAGCCGATTTGCCAACGTTGAATTTGTTTCCAGTAATCTTTCAGCGTGCCCGGGTCTTGGGTGAAAACAACTGCGTTATGAATGTATTTAATTTCGCCTAAAGATTTTTTATGAATTTGAATCGTTAGGTCGTAATCTTCAGTTAATGTGCCGTTATTAAAATCGAGCTTTTTTAATACCTCGCTTCGATAAATACTCGAACAGCCCGGAGCGACAGTCACAGCTTTGATATAGGCCTGAGCTTGCTTGTAAATAAAATGAGCGAAGCCGTATTCAAAAACTCTAAATGCGCTAATAAATCCGTAGCGTCGCGACGCCACCCGGCCAACAACGCAGGCGTTCTTTCGATTTAAGTGCGGTTTTATAGCTCGCAAAAAATTGTCCGATAAAATACTATCGGCATCGCAGAAGAAAATATATCTGTATCTCTCGCGGAGTTGATATTTTTCAAGCAGCCGTTCGATCGCTTTGGCTTTGCCAATATTTTTCTTTAATGCAAGAATCGCAACTTTTTCAGATTTAACCACTTGAGCGGTGTTATCGGTACTGCCATCACTAACAACAAAAATATTTTCTATTTTTATAACGGATTTAAGTTTACGTAAAGTTTCCCCAATAACGACTTCTTCGTTAAATGCGGGGATAATTACGCACAACTGACGTTTGGGCATTTATTTAGCTAATTTTTTGTAAGCCCACTTAAATGGGTAAGCAACTGCAACGGCGATCAAGATTGCAAGGTGAACTGCTGAGCTTGGGCCGGTTGATGGTAACTGATACATTCGCGTTCTTTCTAGCCCCTTCCTACCCAATAAAAAATAGAGGGCAATACCCCTCCGTTTGTATTAATGCATAATAACGTATTTATTGTTCAAGTCAAATATAAAATGAAGCCCGCCTTTTGGGCGGGCTAGATAACGATGCGTATTCAGTCGAGCAGGGTGGGATCCCACGTGGTCAGAAATTGCAAGAACGCGAGCTTTTCATCTTCAGTGCAGTAGAATTGCCCTCTACTAGCCTCTTCACCGCTTCTTGCAAGATCACCCGAATCTGGATGAACACGACTTTTGACCATGTTCATCATCGCGAAGAGATTATCGAGCTGGCGCCTTCCTCTAACATTCGGTCCGTCAGCCGTTGACGTCATCGTCTGAAGTTTGACTCGAGCGATAAGAAGCTTCTCATTCGAAGTAAGCTTTACCAACTTCGCATTGCAACCCTCCGGCATTGCATCTCTCTTGGAAAGATCATCAAACCCTAACAATCCATTTACCGCGTTGAAAAATGGAATCTTCTCCTCCTATGATCAGGAATTCTACTCTTATGTTATCAAAAAATCAATGAATTTAAGATGATTTTTGGCAGTATGGGCAAAAATGACTGCTCCTTCCGGCAATTTTTATGCGTTTTATTGGAGTTTTGCAGATTTTGCAGGGCAACTTTTCACGTTTATATACTTTGGCAATTTCTAAATATGTTCCCATTTTGCCGTCGATCTGTCGGTAGGTTTGGCTACTACTACCACCGGAGTTGATTGCCAAGTTTAAGATTTTAGGGATATTGTCAAAGATTTTCTTTATCTGACTCTTTGTTAAGTCTTTTACTTTTGTGAGTGGGTGGATTTTGCTTGCAAAAAGAATCTCATCGGCGTAAATATTACCGATACCGGCGACGATACTTTGATCGAGTAATAATTGCTTGATGGTTATTGCTTTTTTCTTGGCCAATTTTTCGCTGAAATATTTCAAAGTAAAAGTAGGGGAGTCGAATTCTGGGCCGACGGCGTGAATCAACTCGTCGATATCGTCAGTTTTATTGAAAACTTTTACCCAACCGAATTTGCGCAAGTCGTTAAAATATAAGGTGCCGCCGCTTAATTTAAAGATAATATGGGTGTGATTATGGGGTAGTGGCTGTAAATATAATTTATCTGGATGGCCGCCAATAACTATTTCTTTGCCTTTATAAATTAGTTGACCAGTCATTTTTAGATGAATTAAGGCACTAAATCGTTTGGTTTGTATTATTAGTACTTTTGCTCGGCGCCAAACTTTTTCAATCGGTTCGTTAATTAATTTTGCGCTTTCGCCAATAAATAGTTTCGGGGCACGTACTTCAACTTCTATAATTTTTTGACCAACTATATCTCTTTCAAGCCCACGCTTAATCGTTTCAACTTCTGGTAGTTCTGGCATGGTTGGATTATTTCATATAAATAATTCCCCCACTAGGGTAGTGGGGGTTGGGGGGAAAAAGACAGCTCGCCGAGCGCCGTTGGCGGCGGGTTGGTAAGCTTATCGACGAATTGATGCGTCGCTTTGATAGCAACGAACTTTCCGAGCAATACGTTGTAAGCCAGAACGCCCTTGTATTCGTCTGTCGATCTGGCACCGCCGTATTGAAGGTTAAAGTGGAACGTTCCATCCTCTTCAACCCAACCGTGAATCCGGGCTTGGTGATATTTCGGGTCCTTGTGGGTTCCCTCGATTCGCCCGCGTCCTTCGTGCAGAGAAACCGTAAACTGCACTTCGCAAGGCGTGTCTTTCTTCCAGTCACGCAGTGTTCCAACGAATGTTTTGCCAGACAAGTCTGCCGGCTCAACGCTCGTCAGCAACATTGCACCGATCAGTGCTAAAAAGTGCATAACTCACCTCTTGAATGGAATTATAGCAATAAAAAAGGACCCCAGCGCAAGCGCTGGGGCACAAGGCGATCCGCATTCGGATCGTTTCGGGTCGAGGCCGCGGGTGGCTAGAAGCCGCCAGCAGGGATCGGGGGAAGCGCTCGGCCAGTTCGCTCGGCGTAACGCGCAATGATGGTGTCGATGCTTGTCGGGCTCATGGTCGGGCCGGTTTCCACGTAGTACATGGTTGCTTCGACCGTGGTCGAATCATTGTCCTTCATATGGACTCCCGGACCTTCCATCCACGTCCCTCGTTCGTGCAAGGACGCGGAGTGGTTGACGACGAAACTCTTGGGAAGCTTTTCCCACTCCCAGGTTTTGTCGTTCACCTTGTGGGTGACTTCAATTCGCATCGAGTAGTCAAGACCACCCGACTTGCCGATGATGCTTCCGCCGTAGTCATGCCCATGGGCAAAGCCCACCCAGACACCGCCGGGTTTGATGCTGCCGTCGTCGTCGAAGCGGACGTAAAACGCTCCAAACAGGTCGGCGGACGCCGCTGTGGCCACGTTTTCGTCTTCGGGGTGCTCGGAAGGTTTCGAGTAGAACCCTTCACGTCCTCCGGTCAGCGGCGACTTGACGTCGCTGATGTCCTTAAGTCCTGCGTTCTCGCCGCCGCAGCCGGCGGTCATGAGCGAAATGGCAATGAGCACGGCGATGAGAAACGCGGCTTTCGCCGTAGTTTCATTGAAAAACTGACTGATCTTCATGTGAAGTACCCTCCCTCCTTGGGAGAAATCGCTCTGTTGCGGTCCGGCCAATTCCGGTTCGTAGCAACTTTGCTTCGAGCACTATACCAGTAATTCTTCAGAAAGTCAATGGGTTTTAACCAATTTCTTGGCGGTACAAAAAATATACTTTAAGATTAAATTAATGGACGAACACTTAGAACGGCTAAAGGCCTACGTAGATAACGCCAAAAACCACGGTCAAACTTCAGACCAGATCCGCGCTACTTTACAACGCATCGGCTGGCAGGATGATTATATCGATCAGGTATTACCACCAGTTACTCCCAAACCTAGTGCTACCAAACCAGTTAAAACAGGTGGTAAGGGCAAGGCAGTAATATTTTTTGTAGCACTTGCGTTAATTGTTGGCGCAATTACCTTTTGGTACTTCTTTACAGGGAGTAGTAATCAACCAACCAACAACCAAACCATCACAACAATTGAATATAAAGATGAAGGCATTTCTTTTAGATATCCTGCAACGTGGAAGAAAACAAATTATAGTGAGCTACTTGCGGGTACAAGTTTTAGTTCAAACGGAGATAACTCGATACTCTATTTCAGTGCCGCTAACTATACAGATACAAAAAACTACATTTCCGGTCTTTCATCAACTACAGATTCAGTACAGCTAATTGAGGTGTTATTTAAGGTCGCCGCTAATAGCTCGCTTCAGTTAAATAGTTTTAAGGTGTCCGAGCAATGTTCCCAGGCAACAACTAACCAAGAAGCCAATCTACGAAATAGCTGTACCATAAAAAACAGCGCCGATTACGCAAAAGCGCTCGCAGGCGAGGAAACGAAAACTGTATTTGTCGCCGACGGTAGCTCTAGTTTTAATTCAACTAACCCTGTACTTACAGAAAAGATAGGCACCACCGTTATCGATGAAACTACTTGTTACTGGGTAGCTAACGGCACCGCTCTTCAACCTTATGTTGTGTTAACCGTTCCGGGCACAACTGTGGTAACACAGCTACTATTAAAAGAAGTAAACACGCCACAGGCAGTAACAGGTGAAATAAAGGATATCCTGAACAGTATTCAGGTGCTTTAACTGAGTTGATATTGTCTGAATTTAGGTTATTTTTTGTGTATGGATGTACAGATTCACAGGATAAATTCAGACGCCAATATCCCTAAATACCAAACCGAAGGCGCCGCCTGTTTTGACTTAGAAGTAATTGAAGATGTTACTATTGAACCTAGTAGCATCGCTTATCTCCCGACTGGCCTAGTTTTTGTTATTCCAAAGGGGTATTACATGGCTGTTGTCCCAAGATCTAGCACTCCTAAAACTGGGCTTTCGATCGCTAACTCACCAGGTACAGTTGACTCAGACTATTGCGGGGCAACTGACGAGGTAAAAATTATCGTACAAAATAACACTAACAAGCCGGTAAAAGTAGAAAAATATCAGCGAATCGCCCAAGCGATGATTTTACCAGTACCAAAAATAAAATTTGTTGAAATTTCTAAGGACAAGCTATCAAGCAAAAGTCGCGGTGGTTTTGGTAGTACGGGCGCAAATTCACCTGTTGACACGCCTTAACGAATCAATTAAAATTGTTAGGTACATGTTAAGTAAAACCAAAGGAGGAGCCGGTTAAAAGCCAACTGTTTTTTGGTTGACTTTACGGCCGCCAACAGCGGCTTTTTGTTAACTTGCGTCATCTTAACAACTAGGTTCCAAGCTAAAGTTGAAGATATTTCAACTTTTAGCAAAAAAGTCCAACTTTCAAATTTCTGTATCCCAGAAATGGAAAAAGTTGGTCAAGTAACTCTGTCTAATTCACTTTCCGTGAAAGACAGAGTAAGTAATTCACCAAAGTGCACATAGAGGATGTCTTGGTAGATATAGCTGATGAAGGACGTAGTAGTCTGCGATAAGCGTCGGGGAGCTGACAACAAGCTTTGATCCGGCGATTTCCGAATGGGGAAACCCAATGTCGTGAACCGACATTATGTCGCTTCACTTTAAATTCAAAGCTCAAAGTTCAAAACTCAAAACGGATATTTTGATTTTGGATTTAGAGTTTGTAATTTTGAGTTTGAAGCGAAGCGACAGAGGCACCCGGCGAACTGAAACATCTTAGTAGCCGGAGGAAAAGAAAGTAGTAACGATTCCCCCAGTAGCGGCGAGCGAATAGGGAAAAGCCCAAACTCGTGTGTCTCATCTTGGGCGTAAGTAAGTAACAGGCGATTCTTTAAAATTAATGGATCTAGCCTTTTGAAAATTTGTTTTTGCTTGCGTCCAACATGAGATGCGCGAGGGTTATAGGGCAGTATCAGATTGTAAAATCGAACGAGTTCAAAAAGTAGTAGAAGAAGGATCTTGGAAAAGACCACCATAGGGGGTGATAGTCCCGTATTTTAAACTACTTTACCGTTTGGATACTGATCCTGAGTACGGCTGGACACGTGTAATCCAGTCGGAAGGTACGGTGATCGTGCCGTAAGGCTAAATACTATATCTAACCGATAGTGAACTAGTACCGTGAGGGAAAGATGAAAAGTACCCAGAGTATGGGAGTGAAATAGTACCTGAAACTATGTGCATACAAGGAGTCGGAGTCCGCCAATTGGCGGATGACGGCGTGCCTTTTGAAGAATGAGCCAACGAGTTAATCTTTGTTGCGAGTGTAAGATGTTATGCATCGAACGCGAAGCGAAAGCGAGTGTTAATAGCGCGACTGTTAGCAGCAGGGATTAGACCCGAAACCGGGTGATCTTGCCATGAGCAGGCTGAACTCTAGGGAAACCTAGCAGGGAGGGCCGAACCCACCAATGTAGCAAAATTGGGGGATGACTTGTGGTAAGCGGTAAAATACTAATCGAACCCGGAGATAGCTGGTTCTCCTCGAAATATATATAGGTATAGCGTATATCCGCATGGTGTGGGGTAGAGCACTGAAAGGAGTTTGGGGGCGCAAGCTCTCACCTCCTATCAAACTCCGAATACACACCGTTTGGGATATACAGTCAGACTGTGCGGGCTAAGCTGCATGGTCTAAAGGGAAAGAGCCCAGACCTACAAATAAGGTCCCTAAATTCTAGCTAAGTGGAAAACGAAGTGGAAAGGCGTAGACAACTAGGATGTTGGCTTAGAAGCAGCCATCATTTAAAGAAAGCGTAACAGCTCACTAGTCGATCCTACGATTCTCTACAATGTGTCGGCGAAAGCCTTCGCGGCGTAGAAATCCTCTAGGCCTTTTTGCGCGGAAAATTCAACGGGGCTTAAGCTAGGTACCGAATTTTAGGATTCGCAGATTTATCTGCGAGTGGTAGAGGAGCGTTCGTATTGCAGTGAAGCAGAAGCGTAAGCGACTGTGGAGCGATACGAAGTGCGAATGTTGGCATGAGTAACGAAAACCAGGTGAGAACCCTGGTCACCGCATATCTAAGGTTTCCACAGCAACGCCAATCGTCTGTGGGTTAGTCGGATCTAAGGGAATACCCCGATGTTCAGACGGTTAATATTCCGTCACTACTAAACAACTACCTTAAGAAGACACGGACCCGTGGGTGCTAAGATTATTGGATTTCGAAAGCACCTCAAAGTCTGGCAAGAAAATTCTTAAGTCAACTATGTTTAGTATCCGTACCGCAAACCGACACAGGTAGTTGAGGCGAGTAGCCTCAGGTGGTCGAGTGAACCCTCTTTAAGGAACTCGGCAAAAAAGCGTCCGTAACTTCGGAATATGGACTGCCAGTCCCAATGCTTCGCATTGGCAAATTCTAAGCACAAAACACTAAATTCAAGTTTTGAATTTAGTACTTGTTATTTAGGATTTACTGGTGCGGAGCAGCGGTGCTGGCCGCAGCAAATGACTTTCAAGCGACTGTTTAACAAAAACTTAGGTCTCTGCAAATCTCTCACGAGATGTATAGGGGCTGATGCCTGCCCAGTGCTCGTAGGTTACGAGGAGGGCTGACTCCCGCACCTTGCGCACAAGGTGAAAATTCAAAATTCGAAACACTAAACTCAAAACGGATTTGTCTGTTTAGGGTTTAGAACTTAGGATTTAGGATTTAGCACTTTGTGTTCAAAGTGCGGGACGAGGCTCGAATTTAAGCCCGAGTGAACGGCAGCGGTAACTATAACCGTTCTATGGTAGCGAAATTCCTTGTCGCATAAGTAGCGACCCGCACGAATGGCATAACGACTTGAAAACTGTCTCAAAGAGGGACTCGGTGAAATTACACTGCCGGTGAAGATGCCGGCTACTTGCAGCAAGACGGAAAGACCCCGTGGAGCTTTACTACAGTTTGATATTGTTTCAGGGCACATGATGTGTAGCATAGGTGGGAGTCTTCGGACAACAGTGAAATACCACCCTTCGTTTGTTTTGAGACTCACTAGTTGCAAAAACAACTAAGACAGTGTCAGATGGGTAGTTTGACTGGGGCGGTCGCCTTGACCATGATCACCAGTATAATAACGATCAGAAAGGGGCATCTTGGCTATATGCTGGGACCTCTCTAAAATTCCAACGAGTAATCGGTTGGACTATGGAGACAATCAGCAGGGAAGTCGTTCAGAAATGAATTGACCCCTCAACGACTACACGCCGAGCGCTAGAAAATAGTATTTACAAATTCTAGCGAAGATATAGTCTGAACTGTATGGCGACATACAGAGTCTTGTCTTTGTACAAGACGCTTAAATAGGTATGAATACCGCAGAAATTCATGATATTTCAAAATCTGTTAATCTAACGCCCCGTCAAATAGAAATAATTGTCGGACTAATGTTGGGTGACGGACATTTAGAAACTCAGAATAACGGCAGAACATATCGTTTGAAAGTTGAGCAATCGTTCGCTCACAAAGAGTATGTGGAATGGATTTACTCCGAACTACATAATCTTGTAAGGACGAAACCAAAAGCAAAAGAAAAGCATAGGAATGGTAAGCAAAGTAGAAACTACTACTTTAATACCTTGGGCCTTGAGTCTTTGTCGCCGTATGGAAAGCTCTTCTATCGAGAAGGAAAAAAGATAATTCCAGGAACAATTTCACGATTTGTCACGCAATTATCATTAGCGGTTTGGTTTATGGATGATGGGTCATCCAAGTCAGCTAAACATCGCGCAAAAATACTAAATACTCAAGCATTTGATGTTCAAAGTGTTAGTTATTTGCAAGATTTGTTGAAGAACCAATTCGTAATTACGACGACGCTTCGGAGGCAGTTAGACGGGTACCAGATCTATATTCCCGCCAGTCAAATTGAGAAATTTACCTTATTGGTGTCAAACCATATAATTCCCTCGATGAAATACAAACTAAGTTAACAAAATTGCCTAAAAGGTAACGGAGGCGTGCAAAGGTTCGCTAGGTACGGGTGGAAATCGTACCGATAGGGTATACCCAAAAGCGAGCTTGACTGTGAGGCCTACAAGCCGAGCAGGTGCGAAAGCAGGCGTAAGTGATCCAGCCGGTTTCAGTACGAGACGGCCGGCGCTCAACGGATAAAAGCTACCCCGGGGATAACAGGCTGATTGCGCCCAATCGTCCACAGAGACGGCGCAGTTTGGCACCTCGATGTCGGCTCATCCTATCCTGGGGCTGGAGAAGGTCCCAAGGGTTTGGCTGTTCGCCAATTAAAAGGGTACGCGAGCTGGGTTCAGAACGTCGCGAGACAGTTCGGTCCTCATCTGCTGTAAGCGCGGAAGATTGAGGGAGGCGGCTCCTAGTATGAGAAGACCGGAGCGGATGATCCGCTGGTGTATCGGCTGTCCTGCCAAGGGCACTGTCGAGTAGCTACGATCATAACTGATAACCGCTGAAAGCATCTAAGCGGGAAGCAGGTCCCAAGATTAATCTTCGTTATGAGACCCCCGGAAGACTACCGGGTTGAAAGGTCCTAGGTGTAAGCGCGGTAACGCGTTGAGCCAAGGGATACTTATAGGTCCATGAATTACTTTCTCTTTTCTGTTTAACTGTCGAGAGCAATCTCGATAGCATCGTTTATGTAATTGCGATATTTCTAGGCAGGAAAGAGTAAACAGCTACTAGAAGAAGTATCTTCAACTTTAGTTTGGAACACACTCGAACATTTTGAGTTTTTTGTCTTGGTGCTTAAAGCGATGGGGGTACACCTCTTCCCATACCGAACAGAGCAGTTAAGCCCATCAGCATCGATGATACTCGGAGCTAACAGCTCCCGGGAAAGTAGACCGGCGCCAAGACAAAACACTCAAACCAAAACAGGCGCCGCTCTGCGTTTCGCCTGCGGCTCGCCGTAGCCCAGTGCCAAGACTAAGGACTCAAAAAAACTAGGCACTTGTCTGCGCCTCACTCGCTTTCGCTCGTTCGTCGTAGACCGGCGCCAAGACAAAACACTTAAGGATTAAATAAAGCGAGGTTGGACGACGAGTAACGAGGCGCAAGCCGAGTATACTCGGAGCTAACAGCTCCCGGGAATCCGCCAGCTTTCGGAAGCCCAGCGCCAAGACAAAGAACTTAATGCGCGAAAAATACATCCTCTCACTAATCTTTAACGCTTCGCAGGATTGGTCACGCCTATAATAAGGCAAAGCGCCAAAAAATCGTTCGAGAATGCATTTCTCGCACTATTAATAAAAACAGAAATAAGCCAACGATGGCTTTTTTTGCTATTATTAAGCCAATGAGCAGACAAGTAAAAATAATTTTCGCCAGTTTATTTATTATTCTTGGTGTAATTCTTATCGCCACAACAGTTATTGGCGGTGGCGATTTAAAAGCCGGGAGCGTAGAAAATACCGGTTACGACTTAAGTACAATACTACTTTGGAGCGGCTTTGGCTCGGTTGGAATCAGCGCTTTTCTGTTTGTATTAGCAGGCAAAAACTAATTTGAGCTTCGATTTAATCCGCCGAAAATTATATAATTTTGATCGAAAGCACTTTCGTTATTTTTATAAACTGAATAATTTAACAAATTAGACCCATTTTTCAGCGGATTGTTGTTGTCGGAAATCCTATCAGTTTCTTTTTCCAGGGTAGCCATTAATGCATAACCGGTTGCGTTGCCTTGTTGTGATGGATCGCCGGAACTCAAATACAAATAATAGCCATGTTGGTCTGTAACAGTTACGTCTGAACAATTTTCGATTTTCTTTTTTGGGTCGGTAGGAATTATTGCAATGTATTTTGGATACAATCTACTATCTTCAGTTGAACCAGTACAGCTGTTATTTAGTTGATACTCGGCAACTAATTTCATACCACTATCTGTATTTACTTTCGGATAACTTCTATTATCGCTAGCGTACTGTTCCAAAACAGTTTTTATCCGCTCAAGATCAGTTTTACGAGTATTGTCGCGCGATCTTGATGCCACCGAATTCCAGGAATAGGCGCCCAAACTCATTAAAATTCCAGCGATAGAAATCACTACTAATAGCTCGATAATTGTATAACCCTTTTTCATATTATTAGCATAGCAGATTAATTTATGGTTAGAATATTGTGTATGCAAAAAACCCTGGCAATTATCTTAAAAAAACAGAATTTAGGTGAAACAGATCGGATAATCACAATTTTTAGTCCTGTTTTTGGTAAAAAAAGAGTGGTTGCAAGGGCGGTCCGCAAACCGCTCTCAAAACTAGCCGGTCACTTGGATACAATGATGGTGTCGCAACTAATCCTTACAAGACAAGACGATCTACCAAAAATCACCAGCGCCGAACTAGTGGAATCTTTCGATAATATTCGCTCTAGCTTCACGTTACTTGAAAAGTCCTTTGCGATTACAAAAATAATTGAACGAGTGATCCTCGAAGATATATCCCAACAAACTATCTTTCAATTTACGCTCGATGCCTTAACACGCTTAGACGAACAATACGCCTGGAATAACGTTTGGCTGACTTTTCTATCAAACTTAACCGATGAACTTGGAATCTCGATAACCGATTTTACTTGCCTAAATTGCGCTAAAAAAATTCAAGAAGACGCGGCGATAATTCTAAGCGATCGAAGATTTATTTGTAATAGTTGTTTACACGAACGACTGCAGTATAAAAAAATCTCTAAAAATTTGATTAAAGTAATCCAGGTTTTAAATAAAAATAAATTTGATTACGTTTTACGCCTGCAAATTCCTGATATAGTAGCAAAAGAAGTAGAAGAAGTTTATCTGCGTGAAATTACCCAGTGGTTTAATAAGCCGTGGCAACATTACAGCGCAATCTAAAATGAGAGCTTATGCCGAAATAAATTTAAGTGCAGTTCGAAGCAATATCAGAGTTATCGAGCAAAATATCGGTAGATCAATTGATATTATAGCGGTGGTTAAAAGCGACGCTTACGGGCATGGGATTACCGAAATCGTAAAAACAATCGATTCGTTTGAAAGCATTAAAACCTATGCCGTTAACACTATCGAAGAAGCCGACAAAGTCGCCGCGCAAACTAGTAAGGATATATTAGTACTTGGTTATTTAGATAATAAAGAGATTCTAGACGCAATCGACTCGAATTATATTATAAGTCTTTACGACAAAGAACAGTTACTCCAAATAGAGCGAATCGGCGAGCGGATTAATCAAGTCGTTAGAGTACAACTGAAAATTGAAACGGGGTTGAACCGGCTTGGTTTTAGCGTTGAAGAAGCGGAAGATTTCTTGCTTAATCAGGATCGATATAAACACGTTAAAACGGAAGCGATATTTTCGCATTTATATAAAGCGTCTAGTAGCGTTGATAGCGCCAAACAATTTCAAATCTTACAAGAATTAATCTCAAAAGTTAGCTCTAAAATTGAGCCACTGCCGATGCATCTTTGCAGTAGTTATTCGCTTGGGCATTTTAAACAGGGATATCTAGATGCGGTCCGTTTGGGCTTAGCTCTTTACGGAGTAGACAGTGTATTGCCGAATTTAGAGCCGAGTTTTTCAGTAAAAAGTCAGATAATGCAACTTAAAAAAATTCACAAAGGCGATGGCGTAAGTTACGGTCATTTGTTTATCGCCCAAAAAGATATGACAATCGGTGTGGCAAATATCGGTTACGCCGATGGATTGTCGCAATGTTTCAAGGGTAAAATGAATGTATTGGTGCGCGGCAAAAAAACCCCAGTCTTAGGGCAGATTTGTATGAATCATATAATTTTCGACTTAAGCGATATTGAATGTAAACGCGGCGACGAGGTTGTAATTATCGGCAAACAAAAAGCCAACGACGACAGCGAAGCCCAAATATTAGTTGCCGAACTTGCCAGCGACGTCGGGATTCGTCATCATGAGATTATAACAAGACTTGGCACAATACTGCCAAGGGTCTATCAATAATAGGAGGGTAATGGAAGATTCGCAGACAAATCAAACTACTACTGAGCCGACTAACGCTGTGTCGACCGATTTGCCGATCGATAATAATCCCGTGCAAAACTATGATCCAACTACCGCTGAAGAACCGCTCATAATTACTCAAGAAGAGGTGGAGCAGGCGACTTCAAAACAACCAAGCCAAATCCCAAGTACGCCCCCTGCGCCCGTTGAAGTAATTACCCCAGTTACTACCGAAGTTCCTTCGCCAACACAAGTGTCTGCGGTGCAACCACAAACATTAGTTCAGCCAATAGTCCATAACGAAGCTACACAACCAGTCACAGAGACCGCTACTCAAGCTCCCGTCCAAAACGAGCAACCAATTCCAACTCAAAATAAACAAGATCAAGAACATAAAGTGCCGATTAATAACGCTAAACCAACAAATCACGATTCGCTTGCCGGAATTTATCCGCAAGTCTCAAAAACACCGCTTGGGGTAGATACCAGCGGCCCAAACCAAAATAAATTTTACGATGAACCGAAGAACGAGCCACAACAATCGGTAATTGGCGTAATTGGCGAAGTGGTCGGCTCCACGGGAATTATTATGCTTTTAATAATGCTTGCCGCTCCGTTGTACCGAGATTATTTAGACAGCTCGTTATACCTTGCAATTAATACGATTGGCTTTTTAGCAAGTTTTGCGTTAACTGGTTTAGGTTTTCTACTAGCACTATTTTTAAAAGGCAAAGGATTCTTTAAATTTATTCTATTTATTTTCTTGTTGCTAAGTGCGGTAATGTACTTTGGCTTAAATACTTCTGGCACAATTTCGCAGTATTTAAATCAATACGTCGCGATAATACTAGATTACTATCAGTAGTTCCATCTTAAGTTAATTTCCATTAAACTTAGCGTATGGTTACGCAAGATAAAATGCAGGAATTTGTAGCTTGGGCGAAGCGTCGCGGCGTTATTTTTGCTTCTTCAGAAATTTACGGCGGCTTAAGTAATTCTTACGATTACGGTTCTATCGGCGTTGAGATGAAAAATAAACTTCGCGCCCACTGGTGGCGAACGATGGTCCAGTCGCGCGACGATATCGTGGGATTGGATTCAGCAATTATTTTAAATCCTAAAGTTTGGGAGGCGGCGGGGCATACCGAGAATTTTACTGATCCGTTGGTTGAAGATTTGGTAACACACAAAAGATATCGCGCCGATCATTTAGAAGATCCAACTAAAAGTCCAGATGGCAATCCAGTTGGGGAAGTAAAAAATTTTAACTTAATGTTCAAAACTTCAATCGGTCCGGTTGAAGAAGATGCCTCGGTTGCGTATTTGCGCCCAGAAACTTGTCAGGGAATTTTTATTAATTTTAAACAAGTTTTTGAAACATCAAGGCAAAAAATTCCATTTGGCATTGCCCAAGTCGGAAAAAGTTTTCGTAACGAAATAACCCCGGGGAATTTTACGTTTAGAACTCGCGAGTTCGAACAGATGGAAATGGAGTTCTTCGTGCGCCCAGATGAAGCGGATAAATGGTTTGAATTTTGGGTAAACGAACGGTTGAATTGGTATATCAATTTGGGCATAAAAAAAGAGAACTTAAAGTTAGTGAAGCACCCGAAATCAGCGCTAGCGCATTACTCTAAGGGTACAACCGATATTGAATACAAGTATCCGTGGGGTTGGGGCGAGCTTGAAGGTATCGCCAACCGGGGAGATTTTGATTTAACGCAACATCAAAAACATTCCGGAAAAGATATGTCGGTGTTCGACGAGACAACAAAAGAAAAATTTATTCCATGGGTAATCGAGCCAGCCGCCGGTTTAGACCGGGCGCTACTGGTCTTACTGCTAGACGCTTGGCAAGACTTTAAGAACGGTCGTAGCGGCAATGCCGATAAGTCGGCCGATCCAAACGATTTAGAGGTAATGTTAAGCGTCGATCAGCGAATCGCTGCCTACGACGCAGCCGTACTGCCGTTAATTAAAAAAGAACCGCTTCAGAAATTTGCCAAAGAATTAGTGGATAAATTACGCGCCGATGGCAAAAACGTTTTCTACGACGAATCCGGTTCGATCGGTCGAAGGTATCGCCGCCAAGACGAGATCGGTACGCCGGTCTGTTACACCGTTGATTTTGAAACTATAGAAGACGGCCAGCACAAAGGCACCGTCACCGCACGCGATCGTGACAGTATGGAGCAAAAAAGAGTTACTCTAACTTAGCAGCTAAAATAAAGTCGTTGTCACTTAAGCCGTTGATTGCGTGCGTCCAAAGCAAAACTCTCACAAACCCCCAACCGAATTCAATATTTGGATGATGTCCTTCTTGCTCGGCAATTTCGCCTATTTTATTAACAAACTCCAGCGCCGTTTTAAAATCGGCGAATTTATAGGTCTTTTGTAAATGTTTTGGATCGGATAACTCCCAACCGGGCGCTTCTTGGTCGAGCTGATTTTTTAACTCGGTTAGTCGCTCGCCTTCGATCGGCGGAACTCCGCCCTCACACGGAACGCATTTACCACTTGATAATTTATCCATTAAATCAAATATACACTATTAATTCAGCGGCCCCTTATCGGGGCCGCGGTTTAATGTCGTCCTTGACCAGTTGTCCCACAGTCCGTTACCGGATGAAACGTATCCCAGAAATTCGCTTCCTTTAGCCTGTGTTCTGGGGGCAAGTTTCGGATGGCACGCACAGCCATCTGTCTAAGCGCATCATCGAGCTTCTGATCGGCCCTTTTGAGCGCAAGTATTTGCTGCCGTTCCGACAAGTTCCCTTCCATTCTTACTCTCCTTTGAGTAAATTCGCCCCTCAACGCTGAGAAACGTGGGTTAATTATACACCTAAAAATAAAGTACTTGACAAGCATCTTAAATGAACATATTGTAATTCCAGCAAGTGGAGAGAAGTGGAAAAAAGTGGGGAAAAGTGGAAAACCTTGTGGAAAAACTTCACTGCTAGCACGGCTCCGAGGGGAAGCCAACCAATGATCGACGCAATATATAAACAAACAAAAACAACAACAAAAATCGATGTTTCTAGGAGAGTACAAACACAGCTTAGACGCCAAAGGCCGAATGTCGGTACCGGTGAAGTTTCGCAGCGACTTGGGATCGTCGGCGATTGTTACACGAGGACTAGACTCGTGCCTGTTCTTGTACCCTAAAGGCGAATGGGAAGTAATGGCAAATAAACTCGCATCACTACCAATCACCAATCCGAACGCTCGTGCTTTTGCCCGAATGATGCTTAGCGGTGCGATGGAAGTAGAGATCGATAAACAAGGACGCGCCTTATTACCTTCTTATTTACGAGAATATGCAGGAATCAAAAACGAGTCGGTTGTTGCCGGCGTATTTAACAGGGTTGAAATTTGGGAGCCGCAAGCGTGGGAGAAATATAGTAAAGCCGCCGAAGAGAATTCCGAAAAGAACGCCGAAGGTTTAGGAGAGTGGGGAATATAATGATAGTCGCTTTAATTTTTAGAGCACTAAATTTTGTATTTCGCAGTGTCAGCGCAGTAACGCAGTATTTCGCGAATACGAAAATTAATACTTTGGCGCTTGCGCCCCAGTATTCCAACACTTTTGGTACCAGCGGTGGGGGAACCTCTATGCGGGTTTCTGACATCTGGTTATTGAAATTTTATTTCATGGAGTAGGTGCAGTGCCCTGAATAAGGGATGGAGCTGTTGGGATTTGTCTAAGCTTAGTAATTTGCGAGGACTCCACGCCCGGCAGCCAGCCGCACTTGAAGTCCCCCTGCCGTTTGGCCAACATATTTGTACATAAACAGCTTAAATAAAGCATAAAATCATCAAGAAGATAAAACTATGGAAGAATTGTCAAAACATAAGAGCATATTAGTTTCCGAAATAATTAATTTCCTTGAAATTAAAAAAGACGGAAATTATCTAGATGGAACTTTCGGTGGTGGCGGACATAGTAGAGCGATTTTGGAACGGCTTGGTCCGAAGGGTCACTTGTACGCGCTCGATCGTGATCCGACCGCAATTCGCTTTGCCAAAACCTTAAAGTCAAAAAACTTTCATTTCTTCCCGCTTAGCTATCTAGAAGTTGAAGATCTTGAGAAACAGTTCGACGGAGCGATTTTAGACCTTGGATTTTCTACCGATCAGCTTTACTCATCAGGGCGAGGGTTTAGCCACACAAAAACCGATGAGCTACTCGATTTACGCTACGACGCAAATGGCGGGCAATCGGCTTGGCAGTTTTTAAATCAAGCAAGCGTAAGCCAGATTGAAAAAGTTTTCCGCGAGTACAGCGAAGACAGATACGCAAAACACTTAGCTTCGAAAATCACTGCATCAAGAAGAGAAAAAGCGATCAAGACGGTCGGCGATTTCGTTGAGATTATCGGCACCAGTGAACCAGCGGTGTTGTCCAGATTGTTTCAGGGGCTTCGAATTCAAGTAAACGACGAACTCGATCACTTAAAATTCGGCTTAAGAGAGATTAAAAAATGCCTGAAAGTCGGCGGGGTGCTAGCGGTAATAAGCTTTCACTCGATCGAAGACCGAATCGTTAAAAATTTTATGAAAGAGCAGATGAAAGTGGTAACTAAAAAACCAGTTACACCAACACTGCAAGAGATTCAAGTAAATCCAAGCAGTAGAAGCGCAAAGTTACGCGTTAGCATAAATTTGTAATGAGATTTCTGAACCAATTTAGAAATTTCCTTATAAATAAGTAGGAGGTTAATGCAATTTCAAAGAAATCAATATCGCAGAGGAATCTATAAATCAGGTAGCGTTTTTAGTATCGGTCCAACGACTGCCCGTTACGTGATAATTTTATTTATCGGTTTATTTACGTTGATGTATTTAATCGAAGCGGCACAGGGCTCGGATAAAAAGATTGAAATAAACGTTATTGAGAATCAAAAAATTGAATTAAACAAAGAATTAAAAACGCTCGAGCTAAATGCATCAAGACTGCAAAGCACAACTCGTCTTAGCGAATCGGCAACCAAACAGGGGTTAGTTAGCGTCGGCGACACGCTTGAAACAATTACCGTTACTGAGTAATCTTGCCTATGGCAAAGATTGACAGAATATTTACAATTTACACTCTGCTCTTTTTTGCCGGTGGTTTGTATATGTTTTTTCTGTTTGAAAAACAAGTTTTAGATCATAAAAGTTACGCCTCAAAAGCAGAGGAACAATCGATAAGTACTAGCGCAACTCCGGCACAGCGAGGGCAGATTTTAGCAAAAGATCGTGACGGTAAATATTACTCCTTAGCCGCAAGCGAGTGGCAATACTCGTTACTTATCACTCCGCGCTCAGTAAAGGATAAGAAAAAATTACTTGAACTACTAAAAGAAGATTTGCCACAATTAAATATCGAGGAAGTGTATAGCAAAATTAATAACGATAAAGTTTATGTGCCTGCGATTCTCGATAATTTAACAACCGAAACAGCCAGTAAAATTAAAGAAAAAGATTATCGAGGCGTTACCCTTCAGCCACGTGTTGTTAGGGTGTATCCAGAAGCAGATAAGATAGCGGCCCAAATAATGGGCTTTGTGGGCGCAGACGGCAAGGGTAAATACGGCGTTGAGGCAATTTACGATAACGAGCTAAGCGGTAAAAGCGGCAGTGAAACAGTTAGAAACGACGCCTTTGGAAAATTAATTAGCATTTTAGGAGTCAGAGACTCGGTGAACGGAAACGATATCGTATTAACGATCGACTACAATTTGCAGTACGTGGTTGAGCAAGAATTGTTAAAAACAATTAAGGATTTTAAAGCCGAGCGTGGATCGGTACTAGTAATGGACCCAAAAACCGGTGCGATCATCGCAGCGGCATCGCAACCAACGTTTGATCCAAACAATTACAATAAATTAAGCGGCGAAGAGCAGTCGAGATTCTTGCTTAGTGCCGCTAGTAACATTTACGAACCAGGAAGTGTTATTAAGCCAATTACAATGTCGATGGCACTAAACGAGAAATTAGTAAAATCAGACACACAGCATAACGCCGGCGCAGAGGTTGAGGTTTTGGGTTATAAAATAACCAACGCAGAAGACAAGGCATTTGGAAACGAAACGATGACAGAAGTGCTAGTTAACTCCGACAACGTGCAGATGGTATGGGTAAGTAGTTTAATTGGAGCAAAAAAAGAACGCGAGTATTTTGAAAAATTTGGCTTAGGATCAAAGACTAATATAGATATTATCGGCGAACAATCGGGTAGATTGCCGCCAGAAAAAGAATGGAACGATTTACTGCGCTCGACTGCCGCCTTCGGCCAAGGAATCTCGGCGACTGTTGTACAGCTTGCAAAAATGTATAGCACGCTTGCCAACGGAGGCATAAGTGTAAATCCGTATATTGTACAAAGTACGATTCAAAACGGGAAAGAAATTGTGATAGAACGTAAAACATCTGGTGAGCAAATTATTTCAAAAGAAGTTAGCGCTGAAATAAAACAGATGCTTAAAGCGGTGATTGAAAATTTTGGGAAAAAGCGTGTTAGTGTGCCTGGGGTAACAGTTGCTGGTAAAACTGGTACTGCTCAAATCCCGTCGCCTGATGGCGGATACTATAAAAACAAATATATCGGAACATTTGCTGGCTTCTTTCCGGTAGAAGATCCAAAATACGTAATGGTAGTCCGGATCGATAGCCCAAAAACCGCGCAATTTGCCAGCGCTTTCGTTGCCCCAACTTTTGAAAGAATCGCAAACTGGATGGCAAATTATTATAAGTTAAGGTAGGTTGTAACTTTCACCTGTTCGAGTTAACATCAGCTTATGGGTATCAGAGAAAAAATACTATGGTGGGCCGCAAAGCGAAGAATTGCTAAAGATAAGCCAAAGATAATCGCTATCGGCGGTGCGATCGCAAAAACATCTACCAAAACCGCATTGGGAGAGTTGCTAAACCAACAATTTCCAACTCAAGTCAGGGTTGGCTACGGCAATTTGAACAGTTTGCTCGGCGTGCCGTTATCTATATTTGGTTTCGAATTAGACTTCTATAAACAAAAAATCGGCTATTTTGCTTGGTTTAAAATATTACTAAGAGCAATTTTACGCTCGTTTTTCAAAAAATTACCAAAGATCCTTGTTTTAGAATACGGGACCGATCAGCCAGGGGATATTGAAGCGATAACCGAGCAACTCCCCCCTGATATCGGCGTAATCACCATCGTCGGTCCGGCACACTTGGCGAATTATCCGTCGATGCGAGAGGTTGTAAAAGACGAGGGTTATATCGCCGAGCGAACAAAGCAAAACGGTATTGTTTTTGTAAACAGCTCCGATGAATTTTTAACCGATTATTATCGCAGGGCTAAGGCGCGTGTTGTAAATGTAATTACTCCACTTGAACTAATTGCCCAAAAATTTACCGAAGCGATCGCGATTGAACTGGGTGTTGAGCGTGAATTAATCAAAGAATATATAAAAAACATTAAACGCCCAGAGCATCGCTTAAATATAATCGAGCTTGGCGACGTAACTTTAATTGATGATACATATAATTCTAGCCCGCTTGCGGTCAAAGCGGCTCTGCATGTGCTTAAAAAATTTCCTGGCAGAAAAGTTGCAATCTTAGGATCGATGAAAGAGCTCGGTAGCGACAGCGAAAAATATCATCAGCAAATCGGTCAATACGCACAAAAATACTGCGATGAAATTGTGGCAGTTGGGTTAGAAGCAAAGCATTTCGGAGCAAGGAGGTGTTATAGTAGTAGCGCTGAAGCATCAGCGAAAGTTGTTGAATTTATCGAAAAAGGCGATACTGTTTTAGTAAAGGGTTCCAAGTCTGTTAATATGCAAGTAATTGTAGATAGAATTAAAAATAAATTTGGAGGAGAAAATGTCGATATTTGAAGCATCTGAGTTCGCACTAGCAAAAACATTTTGGTTAGCGAGTTTGTCGTTTTTGGTTGCGATACTTTGGACGCCGTTATTTACCGATTTTCTTTATAAAAATAAACTCGGCAAACGTATCCGCCAAACCAGTTTCGACGCCAAAAAAGCTCCAATTTTTTATTCTCTTCATAAACACAAAGAGAATACGCCAACGATGGGCGGCTTATTAATATGGATTACAACCGCCGTAATCACGTTACTTATGAATTTAACCAGAACTCAAACATGGCTACCGCTTTTTGCATTAGTTTCAACCGGTGTTGTCGGTGCGCTCGATGATTTATTTAATATTTACGGTATCGGCCCGAATCGCGGCGGCTTTAGATTCCGCTCTAAGTTATTTATTTACGTTGCCATTGCGGCAGTTGGCGCGTGGTGGTTTTATTCAAAACTCGGCTGGAACGTTCTGTTGGTGCCAGGTATCGGACAGGTTGATATCGGCGCCTGGTACATACCGCTTTTTATCGCAGTAATTGTTTTTACAACATTTTCGGCCAACGAAACCGATGGGTTGGACGGGTTGCTTGCCGGTACGATGGCAAGCGCTTTCGCCGCCTTTGGGATTATCGCCTTACTGCAAGGCAAGACAGAACTCGCAGCTTTTTGTGGCACGATCCTTGGATCGCTCTTGGCATTTTTGTGGTTTAATATTTATCCCGCCCGGTTTTTTATGGGTGACACTGGTGCAATGGCACTCGGAATGACTTTGGGAGTGCTGGCATTTTTAACAGACACAGTTTTCATTTTACCGTTGATTGCGCTGGTTATTTATGTCGAAGGGCTATCGGCTGCAGTACAAATCGCATCGAAAAAATTTAGAAACGGCAAAAAAATATTCTTATCGGCGCCTATCCACCACCATTTTCAAGCGATCGGTTGGCCGGAACCAAAAATTACAATGCGCTTTTGGATTATCTCGGCCGTTTCGGCGATGCTGGGATTGTTCTTCTACTTGGTCAGTAGGTAGAACTAAACCTAATAATTTGACATACTGATGATATGGAATTAACTGACTTCGCGTTTAAGCGCGTTGCTTTAATTGGCGGTGCGGTAGAAAATTTAAGCGTTTTGCCATTACTGGTAAAATCTGGTGCGAACGTAACTATTTGCGAACAATCGAAGAGTCCAACGCTCGAAAAAATAAAACAACAGTTTCCTAAGGTCGAACAGATAATTGGAGAGCAACATCTGGAAAATTTAGATAGATTCGACGTCTTATTTCGCTCTCCGGGTGTACCAATTGAGCGAATAGATAAGAGCTTGGCAGGTAAGGAAAATCAACCGATACGTACATCAGCGATCGATTTATTTTTAGCGTTATGTCCTGCGATTACAATCGGCGTAACTGGTACAAAGGGTAAGGGAACAACCTCAACTTTGATCGGTTCAATACTTGAACAAACAGAAAAGAAGATTTATGTGCTTGGCAATATCGGCAAACCGGTCTTCGACGTTTACCCAGAACTGACCGAAGACGATATCGCCGTACTTGAACTCTCCAGCTTTCAGCTAGAAGACGTTACTCATAGCCCAAAATTTGCCGTGATGTTGCCGATGGGTATAGATCATTTGCAACCGTTATCCGCTCGTAGCCCAAATTTTCATAAAAGTATGGACGTATACGTAAATGCTAAATCTAAAATTACCGCTTTTCAAACACCAAACGATTTATTAGTGTTTAACGCCGACAACCAATACAGCAGTAGTATCGCCGAAAATTCAAATGCTCGAAAAATTTCGGTTGGATTGACAAAATCAGCAGACTTTTATTACACGGCCGAGGGAAAATTCTTACAAAACGGAGAAGAAATAATAGATTTTAAAGAATTAGGATTAAGGGGAGAGCATATCTTTCTAGATGCCGCATTAGCGACGGCACTAACGCTTGAATTAGGTGTAACTATCGAACAAATTAAATTAGGTATTAAAAATTATCAACCGCTACCGCATCGACTTGAAAAAATTGCGACCATTGGCGGCGTAAGTTATTGGGACGATTCGTACGCCACTGCCCCCGATGCGGCGATTTCTGCTATAAAAGCGTTCGACGAGCCGATTGTTTGGATCGGCGGTGGCTCAACAAAAGGCGCAAATTTTGAAGAATTAGCCAAAATCGTTAATCAAAAAGCAACTTTAGCGATATTACTTGGCCAAGAAGCTGATCGAATTGAAAAGGCCATAAAACAAGTAAATCCAAAATTTAAAATAGAACGTGCCGAAAGTATCGAGCAAGCAGTATTGATAGCAATAAGTAACGCAAAAAGCGGTGAAGCAGTACTACTCTCGCCGGCTTGTGCTAGCTTAGATATGTTTAAAAGCGCCGCTGATCGAGGTGAACGATTTGTGAACGCAGTGAAGGGAAGCGATGTCGGGGCTGTTTAAACTACGCCAAAACTACGATACCGTTATCCCAACGGTGGGGGCAATTCTGTCTATTACGGGTTTAGTGATGATTCTTTCGTCATCGCAGTTTGCGGCGGCACAAAATTTCGGTAACGCCTATTATTTTTTCGCTCGGCAACTTTTTAGTTGGGTGATTGGAGTAATCGCATTTTTTTATTTTTTAAAAGTGCCGATTGAACGACTTTATAATCAACGCTCTACTTATTTAATCGTGACAATTATTTTACTAATTAGCGTGCTTATTTTTGGGCCAAGAATTGCGTCGGTGCACCGTTGGATCGACGTCGGATTCTTTCGTTTCCAGCCAGCTGAATTCGCCAAACTTTTTATGATTATCTACTTTTCCGGTTGGTTTGCAGTAAAAGGTAAGGATATCTCAACAATCTCCAGCGGCCTAACCCCATTTCTACTTGTGATGGCGATTGTCGGATTTTTGATAATTAAAGAACCGGATATGGGTACGATGATTGTGATATTAACAATCGGTATGGTTTTATATTTTGTCGCCAACGCTGATTTATTACATTATTTTGGAGTGGTGGTACTGGGGCTAGTTTGTTTGCTGATACTAGTTTATCTCGCTCCGTACCGAGTTGAGCGATTAAAGAATTACTTTGAAGGACAAAACGGAACCCAAGACTTGCTCGGTTCCGGTTATCAAAATTACCAAGCGCAAATAGCGGTCGGAAGCGGCGGTTTATGGGGAGTCGGGTTTGGACAAGGAACAAGTAAACAACATTATTTACCCGAGTCTCACACAGACTCAATTTTTGCGGTAATCGCTGAGGAGCTTGGCTTTATTCGAACAGCCGCAATTTTTTCGATGTATTTTATTATCGCATGGCGCGGATTTTTAATTGCCAAATTTGCTAACTCAAAATTTGTGCAATACTTAGCGGTCGGTATTACTACGGCGCTATTTGCTCAAGTATTAATTAATGTCGGCGGAATTTTACACATTATTCCGTTAACTGGTGTGCCGTTACCGCTGATAAGCTACGGCGGATCGTCGTTAATAATTACGATGGGAATGTTGGGCTTACTGACAAATATTAGCCGAGAAATAAAAAAATAGTCTATCTTTTTTATGGTTAAATGATATAAATATACTCGTATGAAGAAATATAGCGTGTTGTTAGTTGGGGGCGGTTCAGGCGGGCATATTTATCCGTTAATAGCTGTTGCCGAGGAGCTTAAGGCAAGGGGTATCTCTTTTGCTTATGTTGGTACAAAAAATAGCAAAGAAGAAGAGGTAGCCAAGGAAGAAAAAATAGACTTTATCGCCATTAACGCCGGAAAATGGCGAAGATACGTTAAGTTTAAATCTTTTTTTCAAAATATTTTTGATGTTTTCCGCGTAATTTACGGATTTTTTCAATGTATAAAATTACTTCGCGCAAGCCGCGCCAAAGTGGTATTAAGCAAAGGTGGTTATGTAGCGCTTCCGATGGTGTTTGCAACAAAATTACTGGGCAGAAAATTAGTTGTACACGAATCGGATACGATAATGGGTCTTACAAATAGAATCGGTGCGCGGTTTGCCGATAAAGTATTAACTGCGTTTGATCCCAAAGTTTTTCCAGATGCAGATAGCAGATTTATTCAAGTTGGAATTCCGGTGCGTCGATCTTTACTAAAATCAGCAAAATTAAAATCACCACAAAAAAAGAAACCAGTAATTTTAGTTCTTTCTGGTTCGCAAGGGTCGCGATTCGTAAATAATCTTATCAAATCAGAAATAAATACACTTTTGTCAAAGTACGAATTAATCCACTCTACCGGAACGACAGATATTGAGGATTTTATTAAGCTAAAAAACCAATTAAGCGAAGAAATTAGAGATAATTATCGACCGCACGATTTTATCGGTAGGGAATTGCCGTATTATATGCAACTTGCGGATTTAATTATCGGTCGAAGTGGCGCCACAGCGATTGTTGAAGCGTCAGTTTTTTCAAAAGCGATGTTTGTAATACCGCTCGCAAGTTCTGCTAATAACCACCAACTACAAAACGCAAAACTCTTAAGTAAAGCCGGAGCGCTTGAATACATCGAAGAACATCAGGTTAATCCCCAAAAATTTATCGAAAAAATTGATCAAATAATTTCAACTAATAAAAAAACAGAGCTCGGTAAAAAATTAAATTCCTATTTCGACGAAGATAAAACGACTCAAAAAGTAATAGAATCACTTGGAATTAATGACTAAAAAAGAAAAACCAATTAAAGATTTATATTTTATCGGCATTAAAGGAGTGGCGATGACCGGTCTGGCGGTAATGGCAAAAAAACTAGGGTTTAATGTCAGTGGTAGCGATGTTCCAGATAAATTTATAACCGACGAGGTGCTTCACAAAAATAACATCGCAATTAATGAAGGATTCAATGCGCAAAATTTAGATCAAAAACCAGACGTGGTGATAATTTCTGCCGCTTACGGCGCTCAAAATCCAGAAGTTAAAGCCGCAAAAACAAAAAAAATTAAATCCTTATCGATGTCCGAACTACTTGGTAGCTTTATCGCAAAATACGAGGGTGTTGGTGTTGCGGGTATCCACGGTAAAACCACAACAACATCTTTAATCACATTAATTTTAAAAAACGCTGGATTTTCACCAAGCTATATGATTGGAACGGGTCATGTACCTGGCTTAGATAGTAGTTCCGATATCGGTGATGGTAAATTTTTTATCGTCGAATCAGACGAATATAAAAAATCAGACGAGGACCTCTCGCCAAAATTCTTAGATTACCCAGTCAAGCACGCCGTCATTACCAGTATCGAGTTAGATCATCCCGATGTTTTTTCAACAGCCGAAGAGGTTTACGGCGCGTTTTATAAGTTTGTTTTAAAAATTCCTCGCGACGGTAGTATCGTTGCCTGTACTGATTGGCCGTTAGTTCGCAGATTAGTTTCTAGAATGGTAGATAGAAAGGTAATAACTTACGGCTTTGCCGCCAATTCCAGCTATCAAATTACCGATTTTAAAGAAGGCGAACAAACAGAATTCAAAATTCGAACCAAAGACGGCGTAATCGGTCCAATTACTATCTCGTTACCCGGTCGACATAACGCTTTAAACGCAACCGCAGCGCTGGCGATGTGTTTAAAGCTAGGCGTTTCCGAGCAGAAAATTATCGAAACTCTCTCTAAAATCAGATCCCCGGAACGAAGATTTGAATATTTAGGTGAGTTTAACGGCGCAAAGTTTTACGACGATTACGCCCATCACCCAACCGCAATCGATTATTTAATCGAATCAGCAAAAAATCGCTTTGAAGGAAAAAATATTATCGTTGTTTTTC
Source organism: Candidatus Berkelbacteria bacterium (assembly GCA_016213365.1). GTDB lineage: Bacteria > Patescibacteriota > UBA1384 > 2-12-FULL-50-11 > 2-12-FULL-50-11 > JACRAP01. The sequence continues at coordinate 57,518 of JACRAP010000023.1, read as the reverse complement.
AGCCACATACTTATAGTAGAACTGGAAAATTTCTAAAAGAGTTTGCCAAATCGCTTTCAAAGGCCGATCAACTATTATTGTTAAATATTTGGGCGTCGGCGAGGGAAAAAAGTGGGTATGTAACAATTAAAGATTTAATAGTGGAACTCAAAAAATATCGCAATGATTTTGAGTATCGCTCAACAATTGACGAAGCGGCCCAATTTTTAGCCGGTAGTGTAAGCGAAAAGGACGTTGTTTTACTAGTAGGAGCGGGTGATGTCTACAAAATCTTCCAAAAACTTAACGACAAGTAACCAGCTTTTCCTTTACGAAGCCGCTCACAAAGGACTGCAAATCCATTCCCACGTGTCTATCAGTGAATATTCGCCAAGTAAACTTGGGGCAGTGGCAGAATTTGTTAGTATTGCTTACGATTTATCTCAATTAGTTGAGTTAGTTAAGCTAGCAATTAGCCACAAAATAAATTATTGGGTGGTTGGTTCGATGTACGCAACTTTGCCAAGTGACGGCGGTATAAAGGGCTTGGTTATTGTAAATAAAACCAGTAATTTATTTTTCGTAAATAATTCTAGCCAAGTAGTTGCCGATAGCGGCGTTAACTTGCAACATTTTGTAACAACGGCCGCTGGTAGGGGACTTGGCGGTTGCGAGTACTTAGTAACGGTCCCAGGCACAGTTGGTGGTGCGATTGCCACCGGTGTATATTTTAACGACAAATATATCTGGCAAATAGTTAAAGAAATTAATCTACTAGTAAACGAGGATGGCAAATCAGAGATTAAAACTTTCAAAGCCGATGAGTTTAGGGTGGGTAAGGGCGAGTTATTATTTAATAATGCGCTTAATTCCCCCGTAATATTATCGGCAAAACTACAACTAACCAGTTTAACTATCCGAGAAGTATTAACGCGAATAAAAAATTATCGACAAATTAGGCAAGTTGAAAAAATTAATCGTTCTTACGCATATGTTTTTAATAATTCAATCAAAGAGCTTATCGATAATAATATTAAAAAAGAAATTTTTACAAATCGCTTAATTAGCCAAAATAAAAAGGATAGCGATATTATTGAATTTAAACAAGGAGTAACCTCTACTGATTTAAGAAATTTATTTATACAAATAGAAAATTTAAGTAAAGACACGCTTAGACAAAGAGTTGGTTATTTGGGATACTGGCAAAACAATGGAGAGGAAATTTAGTAGGTCACCAAATTTATATTACACCGGCAGGACAACACAACCCAAAAAAATTCAAAAATCCGATAAAAACTTGAAGCCGTTAATTGTCCTACTTTTTTTTGTAGTGATAATTTTTTTCATCTCAAGATTGTCGCTTTTCCCGGTAAAGTACGTTCAAGTTAACGAAGTATACGTAAAACCGAGTTTAGAGAAATTAATTGGACTAGGATTATTTTCAAGAGAGCTAAGTTATAAAATTTCAAATATTTCCAAAACTGATCCGGTCGTTAAAAAAATTAACTGTTCGAAAGGGTTGCCAGATACAATTAGTTGTGAGGCCCAGCTTAGGAGTATCTCTGGCTATTGGAAAACAGACCAAGAAATATTTGCATTTGATAACGACGGCTTTATTTTTTCGCAAATTAAAGAGCTACCAAAGTCAAAGTACCTATTGATTATTGACACGGCAAAACAAAAAGTAAAAATTGGCGATGAGGTAGCAACGCAACTGATAATAAGTTTCTATAACGAAGTTATGACTGAAGCCGACAAAAAAGGAATAGTATTTGATGGGTTTAGTATCAAGCAAACATATTATCAATTCAGTATTAATGTTACCGAAGTTGGAAAGAAAAAATTAGAAAACCCAATTACTATTTTAATGACAACAAGTTACCCCGCCTCAAGTCAAATTACCGTTGCCGAACAATTAATTAATAAAAATAGCAAAAGCTCGATCAGCCAAATCGACGTTAGGGTGCCGGGGTATGGATACGTTAAATAATGGAAAGCAACTGGAGCGCCTATAAGCGCAGTGACGACGATTTATTAACACACTTACTAAAAGTTAGAAAAATCGAGACTGAGTGGCTTGATCCAAGCTACGACAAGCATTTGCACGACCCTTTTTTATTGCCAGATATGGAAAAAGCTTGCAAACTAGTAGCGAAATTGAAGCTGGGAGATAAGATTGCTGTTTTTGGCGATTACGATGCCGATGGCACTCCAGCCGCCGCCTTACTTTATGAATTATTAACGCAACTGGGATTTCTTGTCCAAGTATTACTACCAACGCGACAAGAGGGTTACGGCCTAAATAGTCAAACGATAAAAAAAATTGATTCTGGCACAAAATTGTTAATTACCGTCGACACCGGTATTACTGCTAATCAGGAGATTAACGAATTCAAAATGCCCGTAATTATTATTGATCATCACCTGCCAAAAGAAACCTTGCCAAAAGCTGGCGCGATAATCGACCCGTTTTTAAAGAACTCAAAATATCCGTATAAATATTTATGCGCTTGTGCTTTGGCGTATAAATTTGCACTTGCATTAACTAAATATTTTCCAAACAAAATTTCCAGCGATCAAACGAAATGGTTTTTAGATTTGGTCGCTATCTCGACCGTTTCAGATATGGTGCCGATAACAGGGGAGAATCGAGTACTGGTTTATTACGGACTAATTGTATTAAAGAAAAATCGTAGAGTTGGGTTGAAGGCACTAATGGAAGTTAGCGGCGTTGACGTTGCAAGTATTGATGCCGAGCGATTAGGATATGTTATCGGTCCGCGCATTAACGCCTCCGGTAGAATTAGCGATAACCGACCGGCGTTTGAGTTACTAATAACAAAAGATCCGATCACAGCAAATAAATTAGCGATTGAATTAAACAACAATAATATTGAGCGACAAAAACTAGTGTTAAATGTACAAAATGAAGCTGAAACAGAGTTATTTATTAAAAATAATCCGGAAGATAAATTGTTTATTCTGTTTGGTAAGAATTGGCCAGGTGGTGTACTGGGACTAGTTGCCGGTAAAATAGCTCAGAAATATAATCGCCCAGTAATTATTGGTAGTGTTAGTAACGGCAACGTTACAGCTAGCGCTAGATCAATTAGTAATTTTTCGATTGCTGAGGCGCTTCAGTTTGCGTCAGTTCATCTATCTCGTTTTGGGGGACACGATCAAGCGGCGGGATTAACGCTTAACGAAAAAAACGCCGCAAAATTTGTAGATAACATAAAGCATTACGCCGAAACAAAATTAAAATCAGCTGATTTGCAAAAAACTTACGTCGCAGATTCACTCATAACTATTAACGAAATAAAGTTCGATTTAATAAATTCATTAGATAGAATTGCGCCGTTTGGATACCAAAACCCAAAACCGTTATTTATTTTAAAAGATATTAATTTAGGATCTGCGCGCAAAATGGGCGCAAACGAAAATCATTTTAAGTGGCAGATCGAAAACGACATTGATGTGCTGGGTTTTTCGTTTGCGCAAAAAAAAATTCCAACAAGTTCTGCGCATCTACTTGGGAACATTGAAAAAAATACCTGGAACGGCAATACCAAGCTGCAAATAAATTTAGTTGACATACTGCCAGCTTCTGCGCTAATTAAGGAGTTAGATGTCTAAACCTATTACCCAATTTTCGTGCACAAATTGCGGCGCCGTTACCCAGTCGTGGTCCGGTAAATGTAAAACTTGTGGCGAGTGGAACACGATAATAGAGGAACAATTAGACGTAATAAATAAAAAAAACAACAACGCAACCGCGGTGACTTTACAAAAAGTCTCCGAGCTTAGCCAAGTAACGCACGAACGTATAAAAACTAACATTAAGGAATTTGACAGAGTGTTAGGTGGCGATGACCCCGGTATTGTAACTGGCTCAATTATATTACTGGCGGGAAACCCTGGAGTTGGTAAAAGTACGATATTACTTCAAGTTTGCTCGTCTATAAATGATTCGCTTTATTTTTCAAGCGAAGAATCGCTGGAGCAAATTTCAGGACGACTGAAAAGATTGAATATTAATAATAGTTCGATGCGCCTTTCAAGCGAGAGAGACTTAAATAGAGTAGTCGCAACAATAATTCAAGAAAAACCAAAACTAGTAGTAATTGATTCAATACAAACTGTTTACGATCAAGACATCGCTGGCACCCCAGGGTCGGTTACGCAAGTTAGAGAGAACTGTTGGCGACTCCAACAATTAGCAAAATCGCAGGGCGTTGCAATATTGCTCGTTGGGCATGTTACCAAAGAAGGTGTTGTCGCTGGACCGAGAGTACTAGAGCATTTAGTCGATGTAGTTTTATACCTTGAGGGCGATAAAAATACTGGGCTAAGAATGTTAAGGGGCGAAAAAAATCGTTTTGGCCCGACCGACGAAGTCGGGATTTGGCGACTCCAAAGCAACGGCTTTGTAGAGGTTGAGGATCCGGCAAGCTTATTTTTAAAATTAGTAGATGAAAACTCACCCGGTAGATCGCTCAGCGTAATTAACGAAGGGAGTCGGGCATTTATTATTGAAATCCAAGCGTTAGTTACTAAAACTATTTACGGATTCCCAAAACGAACCGCCCAAGGAATTGATGTCAATCGATTAACATTACTACTTGCAGTACTGGAAAATCAATTAAAAGTGCCGCTAAGCTCGTTTGATGTTTATGTAAATGTTGTTGGCGGTTTTAGCGTTAAAGATCCTGGCACTGACTTGGCGATCGCTTGTGCGATCCTGTCTAGTTACTATCAAATAAGCTTGAGTAAAAAATTAATTTTAATAGGCGAGATTGGGTTACTGGGCGAGGTGCGTCCGGCGCAAAATCACGCAACAAGAGTTAAAGAAATAACAAGATTAAAATATGTAAGTAATAAAGGTATTTATAACGTTAAAGCGCTTACAGATCTATTCAAAAAGGCGTAAGAATTACGAAAGTTCCGCCACTTTCGTTTAAAGAAGTGTCAACAGACTTTACTAAAAACTTGTACGCTACAGAACTATTAAGACCTGAGATAATTGTATTATCTGTTGGGCTTAATACAGTTTCAGTCTTTACTAAAGTACTTGTGCTATCGATATAAACATAAATTTTTACCGAAGCAAAGTCAGTATCACTTGGATTGTCCCAAGTTAAGGTTACTTTATTTGCGCCCGGTCCTGGTATGCCAAGCAAATTTGATACGTCAGCAGGAGCTTGGGAATCAGTTGTTGAGATAACGCTTACTGTGGTAGTTGTGGTTGAACCGTTTTTACTAATTACCACCGCTTTAATGGTGTGACTACCGTTTGATAAATTAGATGCGTTATAAGTAGTTTGATACGGACTGTTGTTATCGCTAAAGATCGCGGTGTCGTCGATATAAAAATCTACTGATTTAACTCCAGATGTTGCGCTTGCGGTGGCCGAGATGGTAAATGTACCAGAAACCGTAGATCCGCTAGTTGGCGAGGTAATAGTGACTGTTGGTTGACTAAGTGAATTAAGCTGGCAATTTTCCTTAGGTGGGGGATTAATCAAATTATTTTCTTTCAACCACTGTTGGACAGGCACTTCCCATGCCGGTACGGTTGGTCGTTCCGATCGAATATTTAAGAACGTTCTTTCTTCTGTTAATTCGTCTGGGATGTCGTCTTGGGCGATTAAACCGTTTTCCCTGCATACCCTAATAGTTAAATGAAAATCATCTTTATCTTTTGGAATCTGCCACTTAGCGAAAATATCCTTAATAACTTCCGATCCTTCTACTGGTAATTTATTTGATAGTCGATCTACTGAAATTGTTTGCAGTCCATTTGGCTTTGTAAACCTTTCTGCCGGAACATCAGCAAGAGCTTTTCTCATATATTCTGCCCAAATTGGCGCCGCGGCTACCGAACCGCCACCACGATTCATCGGGGTATTGTCGTTGTTACCCGCCCAAACAGCGGTTACTAATTGTGGGGTGTAACCTATTGTCCAAGCATCTCTGATTGAGTTTGTAGTACCGGTTTTTACCGCAACAACTCGACCAGGTAAGGTTAGGTTGCCAAGCAATCTTCCAAACATCGGTCGCTTTGCGTTAACGTCTGCTAAAATATCGGTAATTTGATAAGCGATCTCCGGCGCAAGTACTTGTTTTGCTAGTTTTTCCGGTTCGTGTTTATAAATTTCTTTCCCGCCCGATTCTTTAATGTTAAGTATTGGGGTTACTGGCACAAGTTTTCCGTTGGTCGCAAACACTCCATATGCTTGCGCCATTTCAGTTAACATCACCTCGCCGCCTCCAAGAACTAGCGATAGTCCGTAGCGCTGTTTATCTTTTAAGGTTGTTATTCCCAAATCCTCAACGGTTTTGAAAGTTGTTTCATTTCCAGTAAGTGCCAGAACTTTTACAGCAGGAATATTAAGCGAGTTACCCAGGGCTTGTCTGATTGTAACCGGACCCCTAAATTTACTGTCGTAGTTTTGGGGTACGTAATTTCCGCCAAAGTCTGTCTTAACATCAAAGATAGTAGTTGCGGGGTTATAACCCTCCTTAAAGGAGGCGGCGTAAACAATCGGCTTGAACGAAGAACCTGGCTGTCGCTTGGCGGTGGCAATATTAAACGCGCCGAACTTTTCGTTAAAGTAATCAATCGACCCGACCATCGCTTGGATCTCGCCGACCCTTGGATCGATCGCGACCAGTCCGGCGTTTGTTGCACCAGTACTCTTTAAGAGCGTATCGGCATATTTTTTGACCGTTTCTTCGGCAAGTTTTTGTTTATCTAAATCAATCGTGGTTGTAACGTTAAAGCCACCCTGATTAAGTTTTTGATCGGCTAGCTGCTCATCACCCAACTGTTCGGCAAAAAACTTTATCAACCACTCTTTTACGTACATCACAAAGTGTGGCGCCACGATCGAATCCCTTTTTGGTTTTACGGATAATTTTGTTTTTTTAGCCGTATCGGCCTCTTCTTTTTTGATGTAGCCAAGATCGACCATATTGTCGATCGCTAAATTACGTCTGGCAATTAATCGATCAGTGTTGGTACCGTACGGTGAAAGTGTTGTTGGGGCCTGCGGAAGCGCGGCAAGCGTGGCGGCTTCAACAACCGTAAGCTCTTTAGCGCTCTTACCAAAATATGATTGTGCGGCCGCTTCAATTCCGTAGATACTACCGCCGTAACCGATTTGGTTTAAGTACATCGTTAAAATTTCGTCCTTGCTGTACATTATCTCGAGCTCTATCGCTAAAATCGCCTCTTTAACTTTTCGAACAATTTTGCGCTTATTATCTTTTAATACGGCATTTTTAACGTACTGCTGGGTGATTGTTGAACCGCCCCCTCTATTTCCGCCAAAAATTACCGCCCTTGCAAGGCCTTTAGCATCGATCCCAATATGGTTATAAAAATTCTTATCTTCGATAGCGATTGTTGCGTGCCTAACAACATCCGGGATATCTTTAGACTCAACGATAATTCTTTTTTGTTCGTTTGAAATTGTATAAAGCGGTTTGCCGTTTCTATCAAATAAACGAGTTGAGGATGTTGGTGCAAGCGTGATAATTTTACCCGGCGTTGGTAAGTCTTTTGCAAACCAAGCAAATAAAATTATTATCGAAAAAATACATAGTCCGATAAAGATCAAGATCCATTTTCCAAGCTTTTTAAGGGTGAATTTCCTGACTTTTTTCACTCCAAAAAGACGGTTACGAAGTTTTGTTAGTCTAACCGGATTTGAAAATGGAAAGCTAATACGCGGGAACCTTACCATAATATAATTGTATCAGATTTATGGGTATAATATTACTATGATTGAGAAAATCTTAAAGAGCAACGTCCAAGAGATTATTAATGCAGAAGAGCTTGAGCAGAAACTTAGAAGCGGCAAACCGTTAAATATCAAGCTGGGAGTTGACCCAACTAGTCCAGACCTACATTTGGGACACGCGGTAGTTTTACGAAAATTGGCGCAATTTCAAGAAGCCGGGCATCAAACATTTTTAATAATCGGAGATTTTACCGCCAGTATCGGTGATCCAGCCGGCGCCAATAAAACCAGGCCGGTTCTAACTTCCGAAGAAATCCGCCACAATATGCAAACCTATGTTGAACAGGCGGCAAAAGTAATAGATCTAGAGAAAACTCATATCGTTTATAACTCCCAGTGGCTAAAAACTATGGGGCTGTCGGAATTCTTCAAATACACTATGAACGTAACGCTCCAACAAGTAATAGAGCGCGAAGATTTCGCAAAAAGAATTAGCGAAAATCAGCCGATCGGCTTACACGAAGTAATGTATTCGTTGGTTCAGGGGATCGATTCGGTGCATCTAAAAGCCGACGTAGAAATTGGCGGCTGGGATCAGAGATTAAATTTACTAACAGGTAGGGAGTTACAGCGAAAACTCGGCTACCCAGAACAGTCGCTGGTATTGGTTAAACCGTTAATTGGCACCGATGGCGTTAAAAAAATGAGTAAAAGTTTAAATAACTACATCGGATTATACGAAGTTCCAAACCAAATGTTCGGTAAATTAATGCGCATAAAAGACGAACTTACTGATGCTTACGCCGAAAGTCACGAGATTATTATCCCTAGCGAAATTACTCACCCAAAAGAGCGTAAAATGTTTGTGGCAAAAAAAATTGTAGAAATTTATCACGGAACGGAAAGTGCAAAAACCGCCGAAGCATCGTTTACTAACACTTTTTCAAGTATCGGCGGCAGTGTTGCTACGGATCTAATTAGAGAAGTAACTTTTCCAGAACGTTCGGTGCCGCTAATTCAAGCAGTTACAAGGTGCACTACCACCAGTAGCTCGGAAGCTCGTAGATTAATTGATCAAGGGGCGATCAAGTTAAATTCAGAGGTGGTCGATGACTACCTCCACGAAGTTGAAATTATCGATTCGCCACAACTGCAGGTAGGCAAGCATCGCTTTTTTAAGCTAGTATATAAAGGAGAATGACAAAAAGTAGAGCTTTTACTTTAATTGAATCGATGGCGGTAATCGGCATTATCGGGATTTTGGCAACGCTAATTACAGTTTCAACCCTGCGCGCTCAAAGAAATGCTCGCGATGGCAAAAGAAAAACCGACCTTTACGCGATCGGCCAGGCCTTTGAAGCAAGAAAGTTAGACAGGACTTGTTCAGACCCGTTAACAATTGGTATTTACCCGATTACTGATGAAAGTCCGAATGCCACAAAAACTTGGCTAAATGTCAGTTCTCTTAAAACTAAAACTTCAACCGACTGTAATCCGTTTAGCCAATACTTACCAACCATTCCTTCGCCGCCCAAATCAACAGATACCTACGAGTACAATTTAACCAGCGATAGAAAACATTATCGCCTGCGCACGAAATTGGAAAATGTAACTAATACCATCAAGGCAGAATGTGCTAGACAGAATAATATTTGGACGGTAAGTTTTGGCGGATCACAGGTGGGTTGTACGAATAGCGATTTAGGAGAGTATTTCGTTACCGGTAATTAACAAAGGGTAAATTTTTTAGTAGTATTTACTTGTCCGCTAATTCTTATTCGATGATTTTAGGTCAATTACATCAGGCAATTCGTAGTTCGTATAAAAAAGCGTTCGACAGCGAACCGCCGATTTTTGTTGTTGAACCGTCAAAACAAAAGATGTTCGGTGATTTCTCGACAAATGTCGCCATGGTTGCCGCAAAAGATTTAAACACCAGCCCAGTCTTGCTTGCTCAAAAACTGGTTCACGAGCTCGAGCAAAGTCCGATTTTCCATTCCGTTTCTGTTACGACCCCAGGGTTTATAAACTTCGTTATCCGTCCAGAGCATTTATTAACGGTGCTTCGTGAGATTATCGCTAAGCCAGATAAGTTCGGTAAAAGCGATCTTGGTAAAGAAATTCGAGTTTTGGTTGAGTACGTTTCGCCAAATCCAACCGGTCCGCTAACGCTCGCTAACGGCCGCGGCGCATTTGTGGGCGAGGCGATCGCAAAAGTACTAGAGCAGTACGGCTGCACCGTAATGCGAGAGTGTTATATTAACGATCGCGGTAATCAGGTTGATGAACTCGGTAAAACTATTATCGGCGCTGGCGAGCAATACGCAGGCAAATATTTAGACGAAATTAAAAAACGCGTAAAAGAAAAAGACGCTCGCGCCGCCGGCGAACAAGCGGTAGCAATAATTTTAGAAGAGATGATAAAGCCGGTGCTACGAAATATCGGTATAAATTTCGATCAATATTTTTCCGAAAAGTCGCTATATCAAACCGGAGTTTATAAAAGAACGATTGAGCAATTAAAACTTAAAGGGTTAATATACGACGCCGACGGCGCAACTTGGATAAGTACAACTCGTTACGGCGACGACAAAGACCGGGTACTAGTTAAAACTGACGGCGAACAAACCTATCTTGCCAGTGATATCGCCTACCATAGTTATAAAATCGAACGCGGTTATCACAGATTAATTACCGAGCTTGGTGCTGATCACGCCGCCGAAGCTAAAACTTTAAATCAAATCATCGAAGGCGCACTAAGAGATCAATTTATGTGGGGCGGTAAAATGGATTTTGTTTTGCACCAAATCGTCCGTTTGTTTAAAGATGGTAAAGAAATAAAGATGTCAAAACGTACTGGTAGTTACGTACCGCTAGACGAATTAATAGATGAGGTGGGTAGCGACGTAACCCGATTCTTTTTCCTTAGTAAATCGGTTGATACTCAAATCGATTTTGATATCGATCTAGCTAAAGCGGCAACGAGCCAAAACCCAGTTTTTTATATTCAGTACGCTTACGCACGAATCTCCTCGATTTTTAGGCAGTTTACTAAAGAAGACGAGTTTGTAATTCCAGATAAAATTACCATTTCTCATCCGCTTGAAAAACAACTACTCTTGCGCATAATTCAGTTCCCAGATTTGGTAGAGGAGATCGCCGGCGATTTGCAGGTGCATAAACTAACGCATTACGCTTACGCACTCGCTTCAGATTTGCACGCGTTTTACGAACAGCTTCGGGTACAAGGTGAAGATAACGAGATCGCTCAGTCGCGTTTAACAATTCTAAAAGCAACCAGTTTAACCATTAAAAAAACCCTCGATTTAATCGGTATTTCAGCGCCGTCAAGAATGGTTAAAGATTAATTTCGTATAAATTTTTACCAATCGAAAATAACAAACGGTTATTTATTAGCGATAAACTAGTAATTTTATCTTCGCTATAAGTTATATATTTATCAGGATCTTGTTTTAGGGTTTTGTCGTTATATGTACTTATCTCGTTATTTTGGGCGCGATAAATAAGTGGGATTAATGCCACCAGATGATTTTCGCTAGTTGGATCGTTTCGTTTAACGAATTGTCTGGGGATATTTCGTACAAATCGTTCCATCGACCCAATATTTGAAACGGAAATTATATCGCCGTTAATTGCGATATCAGTAACGTTGCTGTTTTTTAACACGCCAACTTTCGTGTAGGGGGCAAACTTTTTTAAATCACCGTTAAAGTTTAACGCCCTAAATACGGTGTTGTTTTTGGGATTGTAGGCGTAAAGATTATTATTATAGGTTTCAAAAATTAACTGAGCACCCGATAGGGCATCACTGATTGGAATTTCATTTGCAGAGTTTTCAGATAAAATTATCTTCCAATATTTATTTGTGCTGGTACTAATAATTACTAAGTCATTATAGATAACAGTTGCTGATTTAATATCCACAATGGTTTTTTTATGCTCGATTTTTTCAGGAGTTTTATCAGTAATTTTCCAGATATTGTTCTCTTTATCAACAACAATTATCAAATCATCGAAAGCATCAACCGATACAATATCCGAGTCAAATTTATTGATTATATTTGCTGGGGAGATAAATGTTAGATTGTTCGTTTTTAAATGCATTACTAACTGTAAGCGCTCATCTTCCGTTAGCGCGTTATAATTTACTTCGTTTAAATTCGTAATAATGTCGGTTATCTTAACCGGTGTTTGGTTTATTGCGCTAACTAAAAGATTAGCTTTTTGGTCGCTGGTATTGTTTTGATTATTATTTGGCAAGCGGAAGAAAAATATTATTACAAACAACAGTACCGCAACTGCGCCGATAATTTTTATATTTTTTATTTTAGGAAATTTTGGAAATTTTCTAATTTTTGGCTCTTCTTCGTTAATTACTGAATTTTTCTTAAATTTTTTCAATAACATCGCAAAAAAAGTACTAAATTTTGAAAAATTTAATTTTGGCACTTCAATGGCGGGTATATTAATTTTTGGTAAAGTTATCGGTATTTTCTTATCGACCTCGTCTAAATAAAGCGTGATTTGAAACGGGTGATCTGGCTCTACGTTAATTAAGATGCCACAAAAGTTAGTTTCTGGAAATTTAGCGTAGAAATTTTTGATTTGATTTTCAAGCACGATCGCGTCGTCTGGCAAGTCCTGCTCGAATTCTTGAAGGTAATTCACCAATTCTTCATTAGCCATAAAAACCCAATCGCCCTTAATGATTTCTCCGTTTGTAACCGACGCGAACTGACCGTGTTCGGCTTCTTGAATTCGAGCGCTGACTTGGTTTAAGCGTCCGTCTCGTCGCAAATAGATCTTGGCGTTACCGAGTGTCGATAAGTAAACGTCGTTACCAGAAATTGCGAGAACTGCGCAGTTGATCGGGGAATCTAAAGTTTTTATCGCCGATTCGATTATCGTGTTGCAACCTTTAAGAGCGTCCTCAAATTTTGTAAGCGTACTTTGATGAGTGCTACGAATAAAATATCGGCTAAACGATTGCACTATTTCCATACCGCTGGTACGGGCAGGGTGATAAGCATTCTTAATCTCCACTATCGAAATTAGTTGCACCTCTTTACCAAGCACAAGCGTTGAGTTTACAAAAGTTGCAGTAAACCGATCTTGGGGTTTATTTTTATAACCGAGTTGTATTATCGTCGGTTTTGTTATCATGCTTCCAGTTTTGTATACCTTGAAGCAAACGCAAAAGCAAGCTATTCTTTTATAACTAATGGATAAAATACGGGGCGCGAAAGCTTTTCTATTATATAACGATAAAATCCTTACAGTACTGCGCGATAACAATCCTGAAATTAACTTCCCGGATATGTGGGATATACCTGGCGGAAGGCGCGAGGAAGGCGAGACGCCTTTTGAATGTTTAGAGCGAGAAGTGATGGAAGAGGTAAATGTAAAAATATTTGAACGAGATGTGATTTGGCAATTAGAAGTTATTTCTGATGTAAATCCCGGTAAAACAACTCAGTTATATGCTCTTAATTTAACCGATCAGCAAGTAAAAGAAATTAAACTCGGTAACGAAGGACAATGTTGGAAGTTTATGGAAATTAACGATTACTTATCGCACCCAAAGGTTATTTCTCATCATAAAATTCGCCTTCGCGCTTTTCTTAAATTTAACCAAGCAAAAACTGACTGATGTTTTGGGCAAAAATTTGTAACGGGGTAAGTAAAAACCAAAAAACCAGCAAAATCATTCCGTAAAATAGTAGGGGGTTAGTGTGAAGATTTATGTAGAGTTCTTCCGGAATAAAAAGCCGTAATAATTTCGAGCCATCAAGCGGCGCGATCGGTAACAAATTAAATAAGCCCAAAAAGACATTTAAATTCACACTTAAGATTAATATAGAGTCAATAAACGTACCGCCATCGGTAAGTTTGTAAATAACGGCAAGTATAAAAGCGATTACAAAATTACTCATCGGACCAGCGATCGCAACGTTAAAACTGCTCCAACGTGGATTCTCAAATTTTCCCTCGTCGATCGGTACCGGTTTTCCCCAGCCAAAAACGGGTAGCGCTAAACCCAATGATCGTAAAATAATTAGCCCAACAAGCAAGGTAGTCCCAACGTTATCCCAATGCGCGATCGGGTTTAGGGTTAACCTACCGGCATGTTTGGCGGTGTCGTCGCCAAACAAACTTGCAACTAACGCATGAGCGTACTCGTGAATTGATAAACTCACTAAAACGATTAAAGCAATAATTATGCCAATTAATAATTCCATTTATCTATTATATATATCTCAGTCCTTGAAAAACAACCGATTTTAGACTATTATTATACGTAATGAAGAAAATCCACAGAGCCAAAAATAGCTGTGAATTGTGCGGTAAAACCGCTCAATTTGGCTTTAACCGCCCAAAATCTCTACACAAAACCAGTAGAGTTATTTTACCTAACTTGCAAAAATGGAACGGTTTATTAATCTGTAACCGTTGCCGAAAATCGCTAAAAAAATTCGCCGTTATTGCTTAACTAGCACTCTTGTTTCAAAGCAATTCTTACAAAATATTTTTGCCTCTTTATCGCTTGGCTGAAATTGCGCCTCGCCGATCTGGCCGCAACCCGAGCAAGTAATCTTAAAGTATTCGGCCTCAACTTTTTGACGGTTAACTTTTCGGCAATCTTTACAGCGGGTTGGTTTGTTTCTAAATCCTTTTTGGGCGAAGAATTCTTGTTCGCCAGCGGTCCAAACAAATTCGTTACCGCATTCTTTACAAATAAGTGTTTTATCCTGAAATTCCATTGATTTCATTCTAACAGAATTATTAGTACAATTCGAGCATGTTAATTGGGCGTTCGTATGCGGTAAATTTTAAACCAACAAACGAGCTTTTAGCGCAACTAGGAGTAGAAAGGGTTGATTTTGTGTTATTTAACGGTTCGATCCCAATCGAAGAAATTAGGCGCGTGATTAACCAAGCCCATCAATCGCCGTTTGGTAGCCGAAGAATTCTTTGGGTAGAAGAGGCAAACAAACTAAGCGAAATATCTCAAAATTCCTTGTTAAAAATCGTGGAAGAACCGCCGGCAAAGCTGACGATAGTTTTCGAGTTAAATAATATAGAAGTATTGTTGCCGACGCTTCGCTCGAGAATTGAAAATAAAATTGGCTCACAATTTGTCGAATCGGAAAAAATTGATTGGGACAGTCGCGTAAATAATTTAGTTAAAATTAAAGAAAGACCGGATATGATAGCTGAATTGAGTAAATTACTTGGCGGCGCAAAGGCCGAAATGCTAAAAGAACCCAACGCCGTATCTGTTAAAAAAGTTATCGCTATTGATAATGCGATCAATAGAATTTCCAGTAACGCTAACACAAAAATCGTAATTGACGATTTAACCTTGCGAATTACCCGAGAATCAGGTAAAGAGTAGTTACTATGTGGAGTCAGGTTATATTTTTTACTGCGGTGGCACTGGTTATAATAATTTTACTGCGTAAATCTGCCGGAGCAGCTGCTATTAAAAATATCTCAAACTCCGCTAGCGGCGCGCCCAACGTTTTTATTAGTGGCTTAGCATGGGTAGTGAAATTAATTTTAAGTATAGGAACAGAACTTACTTATTTATTTAAATCCAAGTTAAAAAATCGCGGTGGCGTAAAAAGTACGCCTACTCGGGTAAGTAGCTCTAATTCATACGCCTTTTGGGACGAAGAGTCGCCCGTAAGTAGGGTCGAGATTTCGTCGCACTTCGACGAAGCGGACAAATTGTTTAAAAGAGGGGACTTCGAACAAGCAGAAAAGTTATTTATTAAGGCCGCAACCAGTAACCCGGGCGACCCGAAAGTTTACGCCAGACTCGGCTTGTTATATTTACAGCAAAAGAATTTTTCAGATGCGATCGAGTCGCTGAAAGTTGCGGCAAAACTAGATAAGTACAACCCGAGCCGGCACTATAATTTATCGCTGGCGTATATGGGAAACGGCGACACCCAAAAAGCGATTGCCAGCGTGCGCGAAGCAATAACGCTTGATCCAGTTACGCAGAAATACCGACAGCTGTTAGAACAGCTATTAAACGGTTAGTTATCTAGAGATTTGTTGCTAGTTTTGGTAAAATTGTATGGTTATTGCCACCTTAGCTCAGCGGTAGAGCAGCTGTTTTGTAAACAGCAGGTCGTCGGTCCGAATCCGACAGGTGGCTCGGTTTGAAGTGCAAGTGGATACTGATTTGTGTATTATTATTCAAATGCAAGAAAATATAGATATATCGATTTGTGATTTATATTCACAGGGAAAGAGTGCGCCACAAATAGCAAATATTTTGAATATTTCTCAATGGTCAATATATAGAACCCTTAAACGGAGAGAAATTCCTAGAAGAACAACGGTATATTCAAATAAGCTAACTTTTTTATCAAAACCATTGAGTTACTCGAAGTTAACAAGACTGAACACAAAACAAAATGAGTTATTTATTGCCGGACTCTTTATATATCTAGGTGAAGGTTCAAAAAAATCATTCGGTGTTGTAGACCTAGCAAATTCAGATCCGCAAGTAATTTCTATTTTCTTAAGAATGCTTAGGGAGATTTATCAAATCAATGAAGAGAAGCTAAGGGTTTATTTATACACGCATGAAAATAGGGATGTTGGTAAAATTATTAGTTACTGGTCTAAACTACTAGATATACCTAAATCTCAGTTTACAAAACCATATATTAAATCTGGACTAACCAGTAATCATAATGATAAAATGAAAAACGGATTAGTTCATATACGCTATGCAGACAAGCGTTTGTGGGATAACCTAATGGACGACATAAGATACGCAATAAATAATATGCTGGGTTAGCGAAGTGGTCAAACGTAGCGCGCTGTAAACGCGATGGCCTTGTGCCTTCGGGGGTTCGAATCCCTCACCCAGCACATTGCCAGGGTAGCTCAGTTGGTAGAGCACGTCATTGGTAATGACGAGGTCACGGGTTCAATCCCCGTTCCTGGCTCCAAGTATTTAAATTATTAATTATTTAAGGTAAAATAACTACTAATCATGGCAAAGAAAAAAACTCGCGAACCGATCACACTTGAGTGCTCTGTTTGCAAAGAAAGAAATTATTATTCCGAAAAGAATAAAACCAACACGACGGTTCGCCTAGAGCTGAACAAATTTTGCAATCGCTGTAAAGCCAAGACTACTCACAAAGAGAGTAAGTAATAGATTACTCATAAAAAACTGGTAAAATTATGTAACTGGCACTGCCAGTCTTAGGGGTGTAGCTCAGTTGGGTCGAGGAGCCAGCGAGAACTGAACAGTTTCAGTTCGAGCCTCCGAGACGGGTTTAAGCTTGTCGCATACTTGCGACGCTTAAACCCCGGAAGAGCGCTGTGATAGTTTGCTTATGGCAGGGGTGTAGCTCAGTTGGTAGAGCGCCGGTCTCCAAAACCGTAGGTCGCAGGTTCGAATCCTGTCACCCCTGCCATAAGCAGTACGTCAACCGTAGGTCGCAGGTTCGGTTTCGAGCTAGCTAAGCTAGTGAGAATCTAGGAGCACGTAGTGCGACTTTCGTCTCCTGTCGCCCCTGCAAAATATAATATGAATCATTTGGAAATATCCCCAGTTTTTACAGCTGAAGATGCCCTGAATCACTACTTATTGGCATACGAGTATTCAAAGAGGAACCCAAATCACAAAGCAGGTAAGCCAATATCCTGCGGGGAAAGCACTCAAGCAGCTGAGGCAATAATTCTGTTAGTTAATAGTATAGAAGGGTACTTCAACAGGGTTATATATTTGTTAATAAAAAATAATAATTGGTCTGCCGACTTACTAAATGAAAGGGTTGGCAGTAAATTCAATAAACTAATTGGAGGAACGCACCCCTTAAAGCAGGATTATGATGAAGTAATAGTAGTGCGAAACGCCCTCACTCACTCACATATCTATGAAACTGAGCGTACGAATGACAGGGAAATTATTAATGTTCAGATACTTGCGTTAGTTAACGATAAGACATGGAAGAGGGTTGTGGATCAGATAACCTATAAAACACATAAGTTGGGGCTTAACGCGATACCGAGCGAGATTTGCTTTTATGATGCTAAAAAAGTATTTACTTTCTGGACGGGGTTATACGAAGCGATGAAGGTGAAATACCCCCAATATTATTATCTCCAACCTCTTTACCCTAATCTTTATAAGAGTCTTTATAGGTCGAAGCCAGATTTAGAAGAAAAGCTAAATCAAGCATTTCGTAATGAGGGAACGATGGAAGGGTGGACGCAATTCTACGAATGAAAGTCTTAGCCGAATAGCTGATAGTATTAACTTTTGTATTTACTGGTTCGGTTTCGAGCTAGCTAAGCCAGCGAGAATCTAGGAGCTCGCAGTGCGACTTTCGTCTCCTGTCGCCCCTGCCAATAATCTCAAAGCAGATAATTCACTACAAACTTACAAATGTTGACAGCTTCTAGTAATGCCAAGTAAAGTAAATTCATAGGATAAAAAAGGAGGGGCGTTGGATACTCAAGATCGCTTAGTTACAAAAGAGCCGCACGAGCAAGACCCGCAAGACCCGATTGCATCTGTTGAAGATTCGGGCAAGCCGCTCGATATTTTTGGTAAAATCATCTTCGTAGTTGTAGCGATCGAGATTGCCTTAATGTTTGGTTTAAATTTTTTCCAAACCAACAAAATTGAAAAACTTCAGAGTGATATTCAGCAAGCTAAAACCGAACTTAACTCCGAAGAATATAAAAATCTCAATAAACAAGTTGAAGAAGTACTAACCGGTAGCGAAAAACTTTCAACCGTCCTGGCTAGCAAGTTAAATTGGAACGGTTTTTACGCTAAACTAAACGCCGTTACCCCTAAGAATGTTCGTCTTACCGCTATCAATATCTCCAGTAACGGCGCCTTTAAAGCTGACGGCGAAACCGCTACACTCTCCAGTCTCGCTCATTTATTAGTTTCATGGCAAAACGGTACGCAAAGTTCTGCTACTCCATTTAGCTCGGTTGCATTAACCAGTAACGGTTTTACCAGCGGCGAAGATGCTAGAAGGGTAACTTTTTCTATTTCAGCTCAAATAGATTTAAGTAAGGTTAAATAATGGAAAATAAACACTCACGATTAGGAATATTTCTTTTAATACTGGCAGTTTTTGGTTGGTTTGCATTTCTACGCGGACAAATTACGGTTTTTGGCGAAAAATCACTCGATGCTAAAGCCCGTTCAGTTGAATTGGAATCGTACAAAACCAGAATCGCTGATTTGAAACAAATCAAAGAAAAAGGCGAGCAAGTACAATCAACCTTAAGAGCGATGTATTTAGCGATGCCAAAACAAAACCAAATTCCTGAAGTTTTGGTAATGATCGAGACTATCGGCGCTAATTCCGGAATCGTATTTTCAGGCGTAACGGTCGGTAATACAACAGCTAATCAAACCGTACCAGGCACCGACGCCTCAACAATTGCAGAAGTTCCGGTTACAGTATCTTTTAACGGCACGCTAACAAGCGTTACTAAATTTATTAGCGCAATAAATACAAATATCAGAACCGCAAAAGTTCAGTCACAAACCATCTCTGCTGATAAAAGCGGAATATTAACCGTAACGATGCAACTTGGGTTAGTATATCAAGGGGGAGGAAACCAATGAGCGGAAATAAAATTCAAACTTTAATCGGCGTTGCGCTACTATTTGTTGCGATAATCGCATTTGTCTTTACCTTACTAACAAACCTACCGAAACAAGAAGCGATTACTGCCGAAGCAAAACCCTTACAAAACGTTCCGGAGGATTTATTCTCTAGTAGTAACGAAGTTATACAGCAATTAAATAAACTAACAGTTCCAACAAAAGTACCGGTAACGGTTGATTCAAGTAATTTGGGTCGCGCTAACGCCTTCGAGAATTTTTAATGAATGGCGTTCAACTCCACCCGAAATTTTAGCAGAGCCGATAGCGCCTTTGTTTCGCAGTTAATTCAGCGAGAGCTACTTAAGCCCGGGTTTAAAGATATTTTAAAAGGCAAAGATCTCGAGCAGATTGAAAATTACTTAATCGAAAAAGGTCTTTTAACTATCGAGCAGATTGTCGACGAGTTCGCCGAATATTTCGATCTAGATATTGTAAATTTAACAAACGTACCAATTAGTCCGGCAGTTGCCCGGATGATCCCGATCGAGATAATTAAGCAATATCAAGTTGTACCCTATAAAATCGAAGGCAATAATTTTTATTTGGCGATCGGCAAACCGTCGAAACTTCAAAAAGACGCGCCCAAAATTATCGCTAATATCCGCCAACAAAAAGGGCTTAGAATTCATTTGTCGCTTGTTAACCCAGCCCAGCTTAAGGCGTTAATAAAAGTACTTGAGCAACGCGTTAAACAACTGGCGATGCCCAAGCCGTTTGTCCCCGAAACCGCTAAACTAACTAAAGTACCGAGCATTGAATCTGTTCCCAAAACAGTAACTCCACAAACAAAATCTCCAGAAGAGGTAAAACCAGAGTTACCGCCCCAGCAACCAACTGTACCGCTACAACCCAAAACCGAAACAGTAAAACCAGTAGAACAGGTAAAGCCGGAATTAAAAGCCGAGCCAAAACCTCAGGAACAAGAAAAAAGCGGCGGAATCCTCGGAAAATTCCAACCGATACAGGCATTAAATAAAAAAGATTTAATCAACGAAGTTGAGCCAAGGATTAAACACGTTGATTTACGCAAACTGGAAATTCCACAAAATATTATTAAAAAAATTCCGCAGGAGGTTGCAAGTAAATATCGATTAGTCGTTTTTGGCGAAACAAAATCCGGTAGCGGTTACGAAGTACCGCAAATAAAAGTGGCGGTTGTAAACCCCGAAAACGTCCACGTAAAAGAAATTTTGCATTACATCGAGCAAAAAAATAAAGTTTTGGTTGATCGCTATATTACCGACGAGGAGTCGCTAACACACGCTCTGAAATTCTATCCTTCAAAACCTGTTCAGGCGCCAACTCAACAACCCACAAAAGAAGCAGTCGTTACAACACCGCCAACTTTAACCAAACCCAAAGAGCAAACTATTTCAACAAGCAGAGAATTTGAGTCGGACAAACCAAAGGAACAACCAACTCCAGGGGCGCTAAAACAAAACAAGCCCGAAGATCAAAAAACCGAGCCCGCTAAAATACCGTCATTTAAAAAAATTCCACCCCCGCCTCTAGAGGGTGGTGTAACGGTCGAAGCAAGTGAAATCATAAATAAACCTAACGAATTGCAAAACGAGCAGTTAGAAGAATTAGCTAGCGAGCAAACAAAATCACTTGAAAACGAAAATCTTGACGCCCTAATTCAAAAAGAAGTCACCAGCATACAGGAACTAGCAAATGTTTATAAAAAGGGCGCAATCCCAGAGATTATCGCCTCAACAATTTTTCTGGCAATTAGGATGAAAGCCAGCGATGTTCATCTTGAATCCGAAAAAGAAACAGTTCGGGTGCGTTACAGAATCGACGGTATTTTGCACGATGTCTTGCGTGTCCCAGGATTTTTAAGCTCGCCGCTAATTTCTAGGGTTAAAATTCTCTCAAAAATGAAAATCGACGAACAACGCGTTCCGCAAGACGGTCGTTTCGATGTTATTATCGATCGACACCAGGTTGATATTCGTGTTTCAACGTTACCAACCGTTCACGGTGAAAAAGTGGTTATGCGTTTACTGGACAAAAGCGCTGGTATTTTAACGCTTGAGCAACTTGGCGTAACAGGCACTAACTTCGACCGACTGGTAGAAAATATCGACAAACCGTTTGGAATTATCCTATCCACCGGTCCGACTGGGTCTGGTAAATCCACCACGCTTTACGCAATTCTAAATAGAATTAGTAAACCGGGGGTAAATATCGTGACGCTTGAGGACCCGGTTGAATACGAGCTCCCTGGCATCAACCAATCACAGGTAAAACCACAAATCGGTTTCAACTTCGCAGACGGCTTACGTTCGGTTTTGCGCCAAGACCCTAACGTAATTATGGTCGGTGAAATTCGCGATCTAGAAACAGCGGCGATGGCAACGCACTCGGCCTTAACTGGACACTTGGTACTTTCGACGCTTCACACCAACGACGCTTCCGGCGCCTTACCACGATTAATTAATATGGGTGTTGAGCCGTTTTTGATTACCTCGTCGATTAACGCAGTAATCGCCCAACGTTTAGTTAGAAAAATTTGTGATAACTGTAAAGAGCATGTTGAGTTGCCATCGGCCGTAAAGGATTTTGCCCTAAAGCATATCTCTGAAATTCCGACCGGTCAGCTAAAAAATATCAACAAAGAGCAATTAACTTTTTATCACGGTAAGGGCTGTGCTAAATGCTCAAACGGTTACTTGGGTAGAATTGGAATTTTCGAAGTGTTGCCGATGACACCGGGCATAGAAGCGCTGGCAAATAGAAAAGTACCGGCCTCGGAATTGAAAAATCAAGCCATAAAAGAGGGTATGATAACAATGATGCAAGACGGCTTAATCAAGGCCTTAAAAGGAATAACAACAGTGGACGAAGTAATGCGGGTAACAACCGCATCAATTAGAGATATTTCGAGCACGATGTAGACATAATTAAAAACAATCATTAACGTAGAATGTGAGGTATACATATGACAGAAGCAATGACAGCAGAGATGAAGCAACTTTTAGACACCGCTATTTCGCGTGGTTCAAGCGATTTACACATTACAGTTGGTATGCCACCAACAATTCGTATCGACGGTAAATTAATGCCAGTTGACGGTGCCTCACCTGTTACCCCAGAATCTGCCCAACGCTTGCTTATGAGCATTATGACCGCCGAACAGATGGAGCGCCTACAACAACGTCGTGAAATCGACTTCTCGTTCGGCTACGAATCGATGCGTTTTCGAACCAACGCCTTTTACGAAAGAGGTTCTATTTCTGTCGCCCTACGTTTAATCCCACGTGTAATTAGAAGTCTTGAAGATTTAGGGGTTCCGCCGATTCTTGAAAGATTTACCGAACCAAGTCAAGGTTTTGTGATTATTACCGGTCCAACCGGTCACGGAAAATCGACCACGCTTGCGGCGTTAATAGAAGCGATCAACCAAAAGCGCGCCGAACATATTATTACCATCGAAGATCCGATCGAATACGTTTTCGATCATAAAAAGTCAATGATTGTACAACGAGAAGTCGGTTCGGACACTAACTCGTTCGCCCGTGCTTTGCGTTCAAGTTTGCGTGAAGATCCAAACGTTGTTCTAGTTGGTGAAATGCGCGACCTAGAAACGATCGAAGCCGCTTTAACGCTGGCTGAAACCGGTCATCTTGTATTTACCACGCTTCATACCAACAGCGCCGCCCAAACAGCAGACAGAATTATCGACGTCTTTCCGCCACACCAACAACAACAGGTTAGAATGCAACTTGCTAACGTATTGCTCGGCGTTGTTTCGCAAAGACTTCTGCCAAGAGCTCAATCCGGTCGAATTCTAGCAACAGAAATAATGGTTGCTAATTCGGCAGTGCGTAACACCATCCGCGAAGGTAAAACCCATCAACTAAACAATATTATCCAAACTTCCGCCGCCGAGGGAATGATTTCGCTCGATAAAGTAATGGCAGAACTTGTAAGTAGGGGAGAAATTACAATCGACACCGCCCTATCTTGGGCGATCGATCCAAAAGCGTTCAAAATGATGGTTTATTAAACATATGTCAAACCGAAAGTTCAGTTTTAATGTACTAAATAGGGTTTCTGCCAAAGAGCGCTCGTTTATTGCTCGGCAGATGGCAGTAATGCTTGATGCGGGGCTACCGTTAGTACAAACCGTTAGATCGCTTTCAGAGCAAACTAAAAACCAAATTGTTTACGACTCATTAATTGAACTGGTGAACGACCTTGAAAACGGTTACAGACTGTCCGATGCGATCAAAAAACACCCGAAAATCTTCAACCACGTTTTTGTTTCTGTTGTAGCGGCCGGGGAATCTTCTGGTAAGCTTGACGTTGCCCTAAATTTACTTGCCGACGAGTTAGAGCGTGACTACGCCTTTAGAAGCAGGGTAATCGGTGCGATGTTATACCCGGCGTTAATTGTGGTATCGATGTTTATTGTCGGTGTAATTATGGTAACCAGAATTGTTCCGGCGCTAGAGTCGGTCTTTATCGAATCCGGCTTAGACTTGCCGTGGACCACCCAGTTAGTAGTTACAATTACAAATTCTATTATCCATTACTGGTATATCTATATCGCCGCAATCGCGTTTTTAATTTTCTTACTTACAAGGTATTTAATGACGATCGAGGGGCAAAGAGTGCTCAATAATTTATTATTTAAAACGCCGGTAGTGGGAATTTTAATTAAAGATTTAGAGATGGCACGATTTACTAGGATTTTGGGTATTATGATGCAAGCCGGAGTGCCGATTATCCAAGCGATTGACTCCGTAGCTTTAGTAATGGATTCGGTAATTTTCCGCGAAGCGCTCAAGCAAATTGCCCGCAACGTTGAGCGTGGCGCACCGATCTCACAAACGATGATGAAGTATAAAGACTTCCCAACAACCGTTACCGAAATGATCGCCGCCGGTGAACGTACCGGTAAGCTTGAACAAGTATTAGGCAAGCTAGCCGACTTTTACGAAGCTGAAACCAATCAATCAACTAAAAATTTCGCTTCGTTAATCGAACCGCTCGTGTTTATTATCGTAGGGCTTGGCGTTGCCTTCTTAGTGTTCTCGATTATAGTGCCGATTTACGGCCTTGCCGGGGCAATTCAGTAATTTGTATATGTAAAATCTGCTAAAACTTGACAGGAATTTTTGTAAGGTAGATATTGTATTTGAGGGCTTTCACCGATCTTTTCAAACCGAGAGGGGCGGTCGACGAAAGTTAAAGTATAAATTTTGTCCGAAAGGAGAAAAATGAAAATAAATATAAAAAACAAAGGTTTCACCTTAATCGAGCTGTTGGTAGTTATCGCTATCATCGGTATTCTTGCTGCTTTAATTATTGTTGCCCTAAGCGGTGCACAACGTAGAGCACGAGATACGCAAAGGAAGAATAATGCGAAAGCAATTTCGCTAGCAATGGAGCAATATGCTGTGGATAACAGCGGCTCTTATCCAGCTTCGGCTCAGGCAAACTTCCCAGTACCAACTTATGATTGTCCTACGGCGATTACGACGCTCATTACCGCATCCTATATGAGTAGTAATGCAATTTGTAAGGATCCAACTACAGGAAAAACAGCAAGTTATGCTGCTTACTCTACGGGTTCAGCAACATTGGGGTCTTCGTATATTTTAGCTTGGTTGCTTGAGAATACCCAAGAAATCGCAAAAACTGGTACGTCGGGTAATGGTGTATATGGACCTACTTCAGGTAGCTTAACAGTTAACGGGCTAACCCTAACAGGGCTTGATGCAACTACAAATGTAAAATATTTCGTTGTTTACGGTCCACAGTAGCTCTTAGTTTGTCTACTAGGGGAGCGTGCTCTCCTAGAGACAGTCTAAAAGCTGTAATAACAATTGGAGGGATTAAATGCTAAATAAAAACAAAGGTTTCACCTTAATCGAGCTGTTGGTAGTTATCGCTATCATCGGTATTCTTGCTGCTTTAATTATTGTTGCCCTAAGCGGTGCACAACGTAGAGCACGAGATACGCAAAGGAAGAACAATGCGAAAGCAATTTCGCTAGCAATGGAGCAATATGCTGTGGATAAAAATTCTTATCCCATCAAATCAACTACAATATTCTTACAGGAAGTATCGGGCGATGGAAATCATTGCCGTGGTCTTAAGGCAGATTTAGTTGACAACGGATATATGAGTAGCGAGTCAGTGTGTAAAGATCCAGATCCGTCCGGTGGAACATTTGCTAGATTTAGAACCACTACAGGGGGTGAAAAGTACCTACTTGCGTGGGAACTTGAAAACAAGCAAGAAACAACTAAAAATAGTGGCTCGTCTGATGGATTAGTTACGAATGGAAATGGCACTTACGAACCAATCGCAAGCCAACTCTGCATTTCTGGTTGTGTCGCGTCCAATACAACTATTCAAATTGGTGCGCTTGGCACAACAAATGTTGAATCCCAAAGACTGTTCGTCACTTACGGCCCACAATAGTTGTAATTAACTATTCTAGGGTGAAATATCCCATGAAGATTGATTGCAATAGCACTTCTGCGGATATGCTGTTAATCTAAAATTATGACCTACTTTGTACTATTTATTTTCGGCTTAGTTATTGGGTCGTTCCTAAACGTAGTTATCGCAAGATTCGACGACTTAAGCTCGGCAGTAACTGGTAGGTCCAAATGCCCGAAATGCGGTCATAAACTCCATGCCGGCGATTTAATCCCACTTGTAAGTTACTTAATGCTTGCCGGCAAATGCAGATACTGTAAAAAGCCGATCTCGTACCAATACCCAGTTGTTGAATTGGCAATGGGAATTTTGACTGCAAGCAGTTGGTTTTTAATTTCAAGCTTTGGCGCCGACTTAACCACTCAAATAATTTTAACCAAAATACTAATCGTAATTTTTTCCTTGCTGGTAATATTAATTGTACAAGACTTAAGCGAAATGCTCGTTTCCGACACTTTAAGCTACTTACTGATAATATTCGCTGCGATTTTTGGTTTTATGTATTGGGGCGAAGTTAGCGTCTTGGCAATAGGCGCAATCACCGCCGTTGTACCGATTTTAGTTTTAGTATATCCGTCTGGCGAAAAATGGATGGGTAAGGGCGATATTAAAATTGCGCTGGCCCTAGGATTGTTGGTGGCGTACCCCAACGTTTGGGTAATGCTCGCGACTGCGTTTATCGGCGGCGGATTAATAGGAGCAATATTAATATTAACCAAAAAAGCCAAGCCCACATCAGCCGTTCCATTTGTGCCGTTTTTAGTAGCCGGTGCAATTGTTGCTTTGTTTTGGGGTGAGTATTTGTTACGCTGGTATCTGGGGTTGAGTAGTTAATGATAAAAAAAGCATTTACTTTAATTGAAGTACTTATCACAATCGCGATTATCGCTTTAATGGCGACGCTATTAATTCCAAATATCAACCGCTCGCTATCTAAAAACAATATCGCCAACGATGCCCAGTTACTCCAGGCAAAACTCGAACAAGTTCGATTACTTGCTGGCTCAACTCAACAGTTCGACAGCGGCAAGGGCTATTACGCCCTTTACTTTCCGTCTGATAGTAATAAAGATGTCTACATATTAAGAGTTGATGATACAACTGATAACCCCACCGCAACGTGTAAAATATCAAGTTTTACAAATTCAGAAGTTATTTCACAAACATATGGGGATTGTGTAGTTGAAAAAATTCCGTTAAGTAACGGTGTTACACACCAAACAACTAGTCCTGTCTTTGTATTATTTAAAGTACCAACCCAGCAACTATTTAAAGCCCAGTATACGCCAAATGTTGGAATTGAAATTGTCGATCCGCAAAATATTGTCTATTCTAGCTGGATAGATTTTTCAGATCTTAGCTTGAATAACGGCGAAAAAACTGCCACGCTAAGTGTGAATAACGTTACCGGAAAGTTAAGTTTTAAGTTTAATTAATATGCAAAAGAGGGGATTTACATTAATAGAAGTACTTATAGCCGCCGGTATTTTGTTTATGGTGGCTGGCGCCGTTGCTGGGCTTACAAATACGATCATTCAAGGAACCAGTCAAACTGCCGATAACACCGAAACAAATCGCTGGGCGAGCGAAGGATTAGAGCTTGTTACAAAAGTCAGAAACGACAACGTTGCTTCCGGTGGTGTTTTGGTAAATAGTGAAAAAGTTTGGTTTGCTCCGGCGGTCAGTTCCGATGAGTATGGGTGGTATAGCGTAAGTTCCACTTCTGCAACTAAAACTAGCTTACAAAAAAGACTAACGTTTGATGGACTTACTGCACAAGAATCACAACTGACCGGTGCAGTAATTACTAGTACATCCGGTCTTACTGGTTACAGATTAATTTGTATCGAAGCTTACGGCGCCAAAAGCTACACATCCGAAGATTTTGTTGATTGTAACGCCGAGGTAGAAGGTGCGGAAACTTACGCTGATAAAAAGGACGGTAATAGATTACAGGGTTACAGCGACTGTGATAGCGCAGATAATTACTGTATCGCCTCAAAGGAGTCGTTAAATAAAAATAAACCCACGGGAGTTTCGGACTATTTTGTATTACCCGGTAATGTGGTCCGGGTTCGCTCTGTAATAATTTGGGAAGATCGCGGTGAGTGGAAAACTACTGAAATGTCGACCTTACTTACAAACTGGAAAGGTTTTGAGCAAAACTAATGAATAGGGGATTTACATTAATCGAAGTACTTGTGTCGATCGCAATTTTTTCAGGACTTATTATTTTATCGATCGGTGTTTTTGCTCGTAGCGCAAATTCTGCTAATAAATCTAATGCTGTTAGGGAACAAACCCAAGTAACACGCAGTATCATCGATCAAATTGCTAACGATTTAAGGTATGTGGATATTAAAACCCACCCGCCGTTTTGTACCGAAAACCTCGAATATTTAGGATTTTGTTATCGCGATGCAGAAAAAGATCTAAGTTTATTACTAAAATATCCAGGAGATTCAAATTATACAGTCAAAAAATATCGATTTGCAATTAACGGTCGAGTTAGGGTTGCGGAAGTGAGAGATTGCGAAATTATTGACGAATTAAGTGGTATAGATTCTAACACAGTTACTAACTGCCCGCTAACTAGAGCAGCAATCGGCGATGGATCAAATTTAAATCAGGGACAGTATCTAATTGATTACGGACTTACGAAAATGACTGTAACTCATAAATTATCAACCTCTAGTTTATCAGGTTCGGTAGCTATCGATGTTACAACAAAAGACGCTGAATTAACACAGTGTTTTGCGTCCGGACAAACAACAAGCGGTAGATGTTACAATTTAAGAACAACAATAGTTCCTGGAGTATATTAATGAAACAAAAACAACGCGCAAGTAGTTTAATTTTAGTACTGTTAGTGGTTGCAGGCATTATTACCGTTATTTTTGGCACTCAAAGAATTGTGCTGGTTCAATACAATCAAGCCAATAGCGAAGAAGATAATTTATACGCCTATTATGCTGCCAAAGCCGGTATTGAAGACGGGCTACTTCGTTACCGAACCAGTAAAAACGTAGAAATTCCTAAAGGTAGCGAGTTTAAGTATGATTTGCGCGCAGGAACTGACGGCACAAACTTTAAACAAAAAGCTAATCAGCAAAGTTATGATTTAGGAATAGAATATAAAACCAACAAAATTGAAACACGTGAGTTAATTAGAAATAGCACTATAACACTATCTGGATTTACTCAGGTGGCAGACTCGGTATATTTAAATTTATTCTTTAAAAGAACTGATACGACCTGCGTAGACGATGGCGTTGCAGTCGGTAGCGGAAAAGACTCCTCTTTTGTACAAATCCAAATATTGGATTCCACAAATAATATTCAGAATATTGTAGCTAATTTTAATAACACCGGTACTTGGTCAACTGACAGCACAACGCCAATTCTTATTAATAGTGCTTCAAATGTTTTACAAGTTAGGTTTACCCCATATTACTGTGATATTACATTCGAAGCGTCTGTAAGTGGAAGTACTA
Source organism: Candidatus Berkelbacteria bacterium (assembly GCA_016213365.1). Taxonomy (GTDB): domain Bacteria; phylum Patescibacteriota; class UBA1384; order 2-12-FULL-50-11; family 2-12-FULL-50-11; genus JACRAP01. The sequence goes on along the minus strand of JACRAP010000023.1, from coordinate 28,152 downwards.
ACCCACCAATTGAATTTGACTCGCTTAATACAACCATCACCGCTACTGGTTATTACGGTAACGCAAAGCGAACGTTAGTGGCTTTAGTTGATCGAACTAGCGATAAATTAATCGGTATTTACGAATTTAACGCATATAGCGGAACCGGCAACATCAAACCATAGCTTATCTGTAATCTTTCTGGCATACTGGTAACCAATGCAAGAGATTATTATTCATACCGACGGCGCATCTAGGGGCAACCCGGGTAACGCCGCGATCGCATATGTTATTGAAGGTTTAGCAAATCACGATATCGAATTTGGCGAAAAGATCGGTATTACAACTAATAATCAGGCGGAGTATCAGGCGCTTGTGGCCGCACTTAGCGCAGTAAACGAGCACCTACTTTCAGACTATAACATTAAATGTTTTGCTGATAGCGAACTTATGGTAAAACAATTAAACGGCCAGTATAAAGTTAAAGATATGCTATTAAAGCCCCATTTTGATGCAATTATTGATCTGAAAAATAAGTTAGTTGCTAAGGGTAATACTGTAACTTTTACAGCCGTTCGACGTAGCGACAACGCTCGTGCCGATAAACTGGGTAATATCGCCCTAGATAGCTAAAATGCGCAAATTTTTTGAACAGCCGATCGATTGGGTAATCTTGATTATCACAATTTTGCTGATTACTGTTGGGGCAGTAACGATATACACAATTACATTTGCCAATAACGGTACCAGTTTAGCCCTTAGTCAGGCGATGTTCGGAATCTTTGGCTTAATACTACTTATTGTATTTATGTTTACCGATTATCGCCAGCTTGGAAATTACAGCTGGATAATATTTATCCTTACGCTTGCACTATTGGTGCCGTTATTGCCTTTTTGGGCAAGCAAAATTCCGTTTGTGTTGAAGGTTTTTGGCGCTCATCGATGGCTTGATTTTGGAGTGATTCAATTTCAACCGGCAGAAATATTAAAGTTAACTGCGGCGATTTTTGCCGCAAAGTTTATCGCCAGTAAAGAAGGAAACGTTAAGCCAATTACGCTAATTGTTTATTTGTTAATAACAATTGTTTCGTTTGGATTAATTGTACTCCAACCTGATTTAGGTACGGCTTCGGTTGTACTTGTGGTTATGAGTTCAATTTTCCTTGCTTCTAGGCCGTCGTATAAATTACTACTTAGTTTAACAATTATAGTATTAATCTTACTCCCAACACTTTATTCAAATCTAAAACCTTATCAAGTTAGGCGCGTTCAGACTTTTCTTAATCCGGGAAGCGATCCGCAAGGCGCGGGTTATAACGTTAGTCAGGCGATTATTGCTGTTGGGTCGGGTGGTTTAATGGGTAAAGGATTTGGGCAGGGCTCGCAGACAGTCTTAAACTTTTTGCCGGTTCCGCACGCCGATTTTATTTTCGCCGGATACGCCGAAGCGACCGGATTTATTGGTTCGTCGTTTTTAGTGTTGTTATATTTTGTGCTGGTGTATCGATCGGTCAATATTGCCAGGGATAGTACCGACTTGTTTGGAAAATATTTAGCGATCGGGATTGCTAGTAAATTTGCTTTTCAATCTTTTGTACACATCGGAATGAATATCGGCATTATGCCAGTTACTGGAATCCCGTTGCCGTTTATGAGTTACGGCGGTACGGCATTAGTAATTGATATGGCGTCAATCGGTATTTTGCAAAGTATCAATATCCGACATCATATGGCTAAATATAAATCCTAGTAGCGTTGACGGACTAATCTGTTTTTAGTACAATGATATCTGTTAAGCAATGGAAAATACCAACACTAAAAAAATCGCGATTATCAAATTAAACGGCTCACAGCGGCTGGTTGTTGAAGGTGCGAATGTTTCCGTTAACCGTATGCCCAATCAAGAAGGCGAAACTATCGTTGCCGAAGATCTGTTGCACGGCGAAAAAGTAACATTGAAAGTTAAAGATCACTCAAAAGGCGAAAAAATTAACGGCTTAAAGTTTAAAAACAAAGTTCGATATTTAAAACGCTACGGCCACCGACAATTACTAACAAATCTGGAAGTAGTTTCTATCGGTCTAAAAAGCGCAAAAGTTTCGCCAAAAGCGGTTGAACCAAAAAAAGCTGCAGAACCCAAAAAAACAACTAAAGCAAAAAAGAGCGCTAAGAAATGAAAAAATTCATCGGCTCGTTAGTTGAAGAAGCAAAGAAAGTTATTTGGCCAACGCGCGAAACTGTTGCCAAGCACAGTATTATGGTTGTAGTAACAATTATTATTGCGACATTAATAATTGCGGGAATTGATTTAGGTTTTAAAGAATTAGTTGTATTGGCATTAAAATAATGACACAAGAAGAAGTAGTAAATACAGAAGAAACCGAAAAAGCAGATGCTAACGATTCTGTCGCGCGTCAAAGCGGCGAAGCTGGTTGGTACGTTATCCACACTTACGCCGGTTACGAAGATCAAGTAGCTGAAAATTTAAAACAACGCATAAGTAATATGGGATTACAGGATTACATTTTCGATGTAATTGTGCCAAAAGAAAAACAAGTTGAGATTAAAAACGGCAAGCGCAAAACTGTTGAAAAGCGCAGTTTCCCGGGATATGTGTTTGTAAATATGATCGTTACCGACGAATCGTGGTACGTTGTTCGAAACACCCCAAGCGTTACCGGGTTTTTAGGTAGCGGCGTTCGCCCAACTCCAATTCCAGATTCAGATATCGTTGCAATTAAATCTAAAATGGAGCGCGACGAGCCGGAACACACGGTTGATTTAAGTGTTGACGATTTAGTTCGTATCAACGACGGTCCGCTTAAAGGATACGAAGGCAAAATTACCGAAGTCGACGCCACAAAAGGCAAAATTAAAGTTTCTGTGTCGATGTTCGGCCGCGAAACACCGGTAAATCTAGATTTCTTACAAGTTAAAAAAATATAAAAATGGCAAAAAAAGTAAAAACAATTATTAAGCTACAAGCACCAGCAGGACGGGCGACGCCGGGTCAGCAAATCGGTACCGCACTTGGTCCCCACGGCGTTAATATGATGGATTTCATCACTCAGTTTAACGAGCGAACTAAAGCACAAATGGGTTCGATCGTTCCGGTTGAAATTTCAATTTACGAAGATCGAACATTCGACTTTGTAACCAAAACTTCTCCAGCTGCAAACCAGTTATTGAAAGCAGCGGGCTTGGAAAAGGGTTCGCAAACACCACGCAAAGAAAAAATTGGTAAAGTTACAGCTGAACAAGTACGCGCTATCGCCGAAAATAAAATGAGCGACTTAAACGCCCGCACAATCGAACAAGCCGTTAAAATTATCGAGGGAACTGCTAAATCGATGGGGATTGAAGTTATCTCCTAACGGAGCCAACTTCACTTCTCGCAACAAGTTGCTCGCAGTTGAAGTTGCAAAGTAATAAAATTCTTATTTAGAAAAAGCCACAGCTTGCGCCGTGGCTTTTTCTTTAACCCCCTTGCACTCTCACTATCCTGCATTGCATTTTTAACGACCAGAATTTATTATGCCGCTGATAGTGTAGTACAGAAGGCAGTAACACTCTCAATTTCTCGAGAGCGCTACATGTCTTATGTACTCTAGTCGATATTGATTTCGACAAGTTTTTGTAATTTAACATATTTATAAAATGATGTCAACAGCAAAACAGTGGTTTTTAGGAGCCAATTTAAGCGATGTAATTAGCTTTACTTCGATCAATTTTTTAACGCCGCACATATGCCAAAAAGTATACAAGAGCTTTCAGTCTTTTAACGATTTTTTACGAGCAAATTCTACGGAATTAATTAGTAGGGGATTTAGCCAAAAACAAACCAAATTGCTTTTATCTCGACCAAAAAACGTAAAAAAACAACTTGAATTGATGAATAAAGTTAATATAAAAATCTGCTCCATTGATAGTAACGAATACCCGTTATTACTAAAAGAAATTACCGATCCGCCACTTTGGTTATTTTATCGGGGCGATATTTCCATCTTAAATAACCCAACTTTAACGATCGTTGGAACTCGGAAACCAACTGAGTACGGCGTAAACGCGTTGCAAAATTTAATTAGCGATCAGCTCGCCAGTAGTGTTGTAATCGCCAGTGGCTTAGCGTACGGAATCGATAAAATTGCCCACGAAATTTCGTTAAATAACGGTGGTAAAACGGTTGGAGTGCTAGCGGGGGGATTAGATAGAATCTATCCTGAGGCACATCAAAAATTAGCGGAACAAATAATTGGTAGCGGTGGGGTAATTCTTAGCGAGTATCCGCCGCTAGTTTTACCGCAAGCGCATCAGTTTCCAATTCGAAATCGCATTTTAGCCGGTCTTGCGCCGTTAACATTAGTTGTTGAGGCAGTAATAAAATCCGGTACGCTTACTACCGCTCGCGCCGCAATCGACTACAATCGCGATTTAATGGCAATTCCCGGCGATATCACCCGTCCCACCTCCCAAGGGCCGAACTTTTTAATTTCCTGCGGCGCAACGCCGCTTATTAATAGTGAAATACTAAACAGTTACTATAAATTATCCGCGCAAAAAATAGAGCTAACAGAACTTGGTAGTGCGATTGTTGAAATATTAAAAACGAAAAGCGCAAATGCAGATGTACTGCAAAACCTTACAAATTCAAGTATCAATGAAATATTAACAGAGTTGACCCAGCTAGAGCTATCTGGACTGGTTGCGCTAACAAGTAACGGCGATTATACTTTAAAACAGTCAGTATAAGCCGTATGGACGGTTTTTATTATGGAGAAGAAAAGAAATTTATTAATCGTGGAGAGTCCAGCAAAAGCCAAAACTATCGGCCAATATTTGGGTGATAGTTTTGTAATTAAAGCGTCGTACGGTCATGTACGCGATTTGCCAAAAACAAAACTTGGAATCGATGTAAAAAATAATTTTGACGTCGATTATCTACCGATCGCCAAAGCAAAAAACGTTATCAGCGATCTTAAAAAAGAACTAGAAAAAAGCGATGCCTTATATTTAGCGCCCGACCCAGACAGAGAGGGCGAGGCGATCGCGTGGCACTTAACCGAGTTACTTAAAACTAAAAAACCAACCTTTAGAGTTTCGTTTACCGAGATTACTAAATCTGCAGTTCAAGAAGCAGTCGCCAAACCACGCAAGTTAAGTATGGATTTAGTCGACGCCCAACAAGCCAGACGAATTTTAGATAGATTAGTAGGTTACAAGCTCTCACCGCTACTGTGGAAAAAAGTTTATCGCGGCTTGTCGGCAGGGCGGGTTCAATCGGTGGCGGTACGTTTAATCGTAGAGCGCGAACGCGAAATTAAAGCGTTTAAAACTAGGGAATTTTGGACGCTAGAAGCTGATTGCAAAAGTGAGTCGGGCAATTTCAAGGCCGCCGCGCTACATAAAGATGGTAGTAAATTGGAGGTTTCAACGCAAAAAGAGATCGATGCGTTAACGAAGATACTAAAAGGTAAGGATTTATCCGTAAACGATATTAGCGAATCAGAGTCGTTAACTCGACCGGTCGCGCCGCTAATTACCTCGACCCTACAACAAATGGCAGCGCGTTTGTACGGATTTTCGGCAAAGCGCACGATGAGAATCGCTCAAGAGTTATACGAGGGTATAGAAGTGGGCTCTAGTGAATCAGTCGGCTTAATTACTTATATGCGTACTGATTCGTTTAATATCGCCCAGTCAGCACGAAACCAAGCTACAAACTTAATTGGTAAGCAATTTGGGGCGGCGTACTTGCCAGAAAAACCAAACATTTTTACAAAAAAAGTTAAGGGCGCACAAGAAGCGCACGAAGCGATCCGTCCTTCAGATTTTACTTTAACTCCAGAACAAGCGGCGAAACACTTATCTCGAGATCACGCACGGCTTTATGAAATGATTTACAAAACGGCGCTGGGTTCGATGATGGCGCCAGCTCAAGTCAAAACCACCGTCGCAACACTTACCGCCGGAAAGGACTTAAATTTTCAAGCAAGAGGTAGAAAACTAATCTTTGATGGGTATTTAAAAGTTTATCCAGAAGTGACTGAAAGATATGTCGAACTGCCTAAACTAAAAAAAGACGAAAAAGTAAAAGTTCAAAAACTCTTGAGCGAGCAACATTTTACCGAACCACCGGCAAGATACTCTGAAGCGACCTTAGTAAAAGAGTTAGAAAAGCGTGGCATCGGCAGACCATCAACTTACGCCCCGATTATGAGCACGATCGTTGATAGGGGATACGTAACCAAACAAACTGGTCGTTTCATTCCCGAATCGGTTGCAGAGGTAGTTACGGACTTGTTGGTAGAGAATTTCCCGTCGATAGTCGATTACAATTTTACCGCCGATATGGAAGAGAGCTTGGACGATATCGCCGACGGCAAAAAAGAATTCGAGAAGGTATTGGCGGAGTTCTACGGACCGTTTGAAAAATTATTAGCCGAGAAAGATAAGACGATCGAGAAAAAAGCACTAGTTGAAGAAAAAACCGACCAAAAATGCCCCAAGTGCGGTAAAGTTGTTGTAATTAAACTTGGTCGCTACGGGAAATTTTATTCGTGTTCTGGCTACCCAGACTGTGATTACCGAGCGCCGTACCTTTCAGATAATGTTAGCGAACAAGAAAAGGAACAGATCCAAGAAGAGGTGAAAGAAAAATGTCCAGATTGTGGCGGTGAACTGGCTTTAAAGCAAAGTCGTTTCGGTAATTTTATTGGCTGTTCTAATTATCCAAAATGTAAATATACCAAATCTATAAGTATTGCCGCCGAGGTGAAATGCCCAAATTGTGGCGGTGAAATATTGCGCAAAAATAGCCGCAGGGGTAAGGTTTTCTGGGGATGCGGTAATTACCCAAAATGCAAAACAGCGTTTTGGTACGAGCCGGTCGATCAAAAATGCCCCAAATGTAATAATTTATTAGTCAAGAAAAAAGGCGGTTTAAGCTGTAGTCAGTGCGATTATACCCAAGAATGAGGAACGTTTTACCAAAATCAATCGAGGCGCTCTCTGAAGTGCTAGCAAGTTTACCGGGCGTTGGACCGAAAACTGCTAACCGCTTAACTTTTTATTTACTAAGCAGAAGTAACGACGAACTTGCTAAGTTCGGATTAGCATTTTCTAGCTTAAAACAAAATCTTACTAAATGCTCGGTTTGCCAAATAGTTGCCGAAACTGATCCGTGCGGTATTTGTAGCGATACTACACGGCAAGTCGGTAAGATCGCGGTTGTGGAAGAGCCGCTCGATGTTTTAGCGCTAGAAAAAGCCCGGTTTGACGGACGGTATCACGTTTTAGGCGGACAAATTTCACCGATCAATAACGTCTCTCCGGAAGATTTAAAAATTAACGAGTTAATCGAGCGCTTAAAGGGCGAGGAGGTAAAAGAAGTGATACTAGCAACTAACCCATCGCTTGAAGGCGAAGCAACAGCGCTATATATCGACGATAGAATAAAAGAATTAATCGAAGCAGGCAAAATTACAAAGGACATAAAAGTTACGCGTATCGCTCGTGGATTGCCCGTAGGCGGCGACTTAGAGTACGCAGACGAACTAACGCTCTCACGAGCCCTCGAAGGACGTAGGAGTTATAACTAATAAAAGTATTATCTCAAGATGACTATCTAATAGTATCAGGTAAATTTCGTAACAACCGAAGCCCAAGGCGAGGTTTGTTGAAATTTACACCACACCCCTGTGGGAGCGACGGCCAGGGTGGGGAGTTGTAGAGGGGTAGGGCGCGGCCTTCGCAACTCTGAGCACCCTACCCCTCTACGAAATAAATCCCTTGACAATAATCCCAGATATTTTAACCTAATAATATGAAAGCTGAGTTACAAGAAGATTACGTTTGCGAAAATTGTGGTTATACCTCTCCAACCCAAAACGCAGTCTGTCCGGATTGCGGTTTGCCAATGAAGACATTCTCTCCCGAAAAGGCCGCCGAAGGCGATGAAGAATTAGTAAACGACGATTTTTCAGATTTAATAAATACAGGCGACGATATGTCATCGCCGTTATCGCTAGAACAATTACAGTCAGACGAAGAAGAGGAAGAACTAAAAAGTTACTCCAACGACTCCTACGGCGACGACGAGTAAACAACTTTAACTTCGGTTCTATTTCTAGTACTATTACTCCGTAATGCTCCAGATATACAATACTCTCACTAGTAGTAAAGAGGAATTTCAATCGATTCAGCCAAAGAAAGTTGGTATGTATGTCTGCGGTCCAACTGTTTACGATTACGATCACATCGGTCACGCCCGAACGTATCTGTCGTTCGATTTATTAAACCGATTTTTAAGATATTCAGGTTACGACGTTACCTACATACAAAATATTACCGACGTAGGACATTTGGTAAACGACGCAGAAGTTGGCGCCGATAAACTTCAACAAAAAGCACACGAACTCGGCAAGTCGGTGTCGGATATCGCTCATATGTATACCGATTCGCACCTAGAAGATTTAAGGTCGTTGAATATATTATCAGCCGCAAACTTCCCAAAAGCATCCGAGCACATTCAAGAAATTGTAGAATTCATTCAAGGATTGATCGAAAATAATTACGCATATGTTACAAACCAGAATAATATTTATTTTAGTGTTACCAAAAAAGCCGATTACGGCAAACTAAGTCACCGAACGTTAGCGGAAGTTATTACCGGCACAAGAGTTGATAGCGCTAAGGATAAGCGTAATCCAGCGGATTTTGCTCTGTGGAAAGCGTCACCCGTTATGAGTCACGAATTTGTTTGGGATTCGCCTTGGGGACGCGGATACCCAGGTTGGCATATCGAATGCTCGGCGATGATTCGAAAATACCTTGGTGATACTTTCGATATTCATGGCTCTGCTGTTGAACATGTATTTCCACATCACGAAAACGAGATCGCCCAATCAGAAGCTTTAACTAATAAACCAATGGCAAATTATTGGGTGCATGCCGGAATGCTTACAATTAATGGTCAAAAAATGAGCAAGTCAGTTCACAACACAGTTTTAGTAAAAGACGCTTTAAAGGAGTATTCAGCAAACGAGCTAAAATTGGCATTATATGGTACGCATTACCGTAAACCGTTTGATTACACCAAGGAATCGTTAGCGCAAGGAGTGGCGTTAAGACATAAGCTTTTTATGGCATATGCTAATACTCAAGAAAACGCCAATACAGACGCTTTTAACAGGTTTATTGAAGCACTAAACGACGACTTGGACACGCCAAAAGCTCTACAAATTCTTTCTACCGAAACAAACGATTTTAATAAGGAGCAATTTGAGCAAATATTTGAAATATTAGGGTTAAAGCATATGTCAATTTCTAACAACCCGGCACTTCAGGAATTAGTAGCTCAACGCGAACAGGCACGATCTGGTGCAGATTACTTAACTGCAGATAATAGGAAGAAAGAGATAGAACAAGCCGGATTTGAGGTATTGGATACACCAGAAGGGACTGTTTACCTTTCAAGGTAGTAACTTTGTAGAGGGGTAGGGTGCTCAGAGTTGCGAAGGCCGCGCCCTACCCCTCTACAACTCCCCAGCCTCCTCCGTCGCTCCCACAGGGGTGTGGTGTAAATTTCAACAAACCTCGCCTTCGGCTTCGGTTGTTACGAAATTTACCTGCAAACTATTTATTGATATTTAAAATAATGCTCGAATCCCTTGACTTTTTGATTAGCATATGCTATTATCCCGACGTTATGCTAAAAACATAACACAGGCCGAGAGGGGAAAGTCTAAAGAGCTTTCAGCCAAATTGGCCCACCTTAACATTAACTCCAAATAGCTCACGATCGCGCAACGCACTTTTAGGATAAAAATATTTGCGTGTTTCGTGGGCTGCTTGGAGGCGACAACGACGTTGCCGTCCAAAATATAAAACTTGGTGGACCTACTTCAGGTTCTTAAAATTGGCCAAGTTAACAAACGCTTTACTCTCGATTTGTCGAGAGTTTTGAGGTTTCACCGTTTACAAGAGAAAATCAAGGCAAATCGCTGCGGCAATGCACTTGATATATACGTTCCATATAAGGAACAGGGTAACTCGATTAGCCCTAACCGAAGCTCGTAACGGTGCTCCTGGGAGCTCTGTGTGTTGCCGTATGGCCACCAGAGCTCCTTATTTTATTAATAATGCAAAATTAGGGTATTATCGATTGACAACAGAGAAAGTATATGCTATTATCGCGACGTACGTGACGATAGAGCTTTATGGGGACTGTCTCGGCTGGGATTAGGGAGAGTTGCCACTTTGAGTAGCTTGCTACTCTCGGCAATTTCCCTCCTTCCCTCTTCCTGGCTGAGACAGTCTCCGTAATGTCCTTGCACGCGCAGGTTAACATAACGGAAACGAAAGTTGTACGCGAATCAACTATAAAAACGTGAAAATAGGAGGTGGCGACGATGAAAAACGTTCGCCTTTTTCTCGCACTTTTGGCGACTTTCGTAGTCGCCACGTTGCCGACCGTCAGTTCGGCACAGATCGACCCACTCAGGTTGATTTTCGCCCTTGCGGGTGACAAGCTTGAAAAGAAGGAGGTTGTATCTGCAGGTGTGTGCTCGATGAACGTTTTTGTGAGGCACGAAGGAAGGGAGCGGTACTTCTCGTCAATCAATGGAGGACTCTCTTATGTAGTTTCTTTGGACCGTAACGGGTCTGTGGGACTACAGCCTGTGCCAATGATCAATACCTCGCACATGCCACGAAATGTTGACATATCAATCTTCTCAGCCTACGGGCCGAGTAAGAAGTTACGGTTGCGTGTTCGTGGGGGAAAAGTCCACTCAGACGGCACCGTTTCCAATAACGCGGGGTTCATCGACAAGAACGGTAACCCAACAGAATCCCCCATCTTATGGTTGGACGAGATGCCTTTGGGGGCTATTGGTATAGGTGTGTCATGGGGGGATGGGCAGTCTGCTCTTTTCCAATTTCACAATGTCCCAATGGATCAGTTCTTCTCGATGTACAACAGCGAGAAAGTGCGCGCTGCGGTACATGGAGCTGGGCAGGTAATGAACCCCCAAGCTCCCTCGGTTTGGGGAATGACTTCTGACGGCAGAGTTCGTAACTTTGCGACCGAGGCCGAGCTACAAGCTGTTATGGGGAGTTCAAACCAGGTAACCGTGGAACACCCAGAAGTCAGCCAAACGGTTGAATCTGCACCAACTCCCGGGATTGCGACTCGACGCGAGTCGAGCGAGGTTGTGTGGAAATACGGCTATGTGCCGTCGACCACCAACTGGAGCGATGAGCGAATTGCTAAGGATATCGATTCCAGCGACAAGCCGAAATCGTTCGAGGCAAGGAGCTCGTATATCGTTGCAGGACACCGCCTTTATCTACTCCTTCGATCGGACGGCGGGTTCGACGTAGAAGTTGTGAGGGACGGAAACATCATCTTTCGCACCAAGGGCAAAAAGTCGAACGGCCGTTACGCGGCGTTCTTCAAAATGACGCCGAAGTTAGGTGATGAGATCGTCGTTTCCGACGGCCAAGGCCGTCGATCAGCGCTCATAGTGGTGAGCAAGGAGGAAATTCGATGAAACGGCTTCTTACGTTAGTTCTTGCCGCCCTTGTGGCGGCTATTGGCTTTGGCCAAGTCGTCTTCGAAGACGCTGGCTCTAGCGGCTCGTCCGCCAGCGTTCAGGACGAACGGATCGTCCATGGTGAGCCTAAGGTCACCATCACTCACGAAGATGGTGGACTGAAGGCGGTCGACTCTCGAGAGGGAGTCGACTACTACTTGACGCCCGCTCCCGGACGGACTCATGTTCGTACCGGTCGCAAAGACGAGTACGGGTACGTCCACTACCGGAATACCGGAAAGTGGAAGTACGAAAGCCTTGCAGGTAGGAAGGTGATCTGTGACGGGGAAGATAACCCGATTCAGGTCCAGTCGTGCAAAAACTATGTCTGGCAGCGGAAGCGAATTCCGCTCAAGACGCGTGTATTTGAACGAGAGCGGACGAAGATCGTCCGTGAGCGAATCGAGATCCCTGTCCACCATTACCAAACGCGCACCGTGTACGTCCGCGAAGAGGTGCCAGTCGTCCAGTTTGTTCGCATCTACTCGGTAGCTCTGCAGCAAACGGCGACGATCGCGCCGCCGACCATCGTCCAACGCTCAAGTTCGTTGGGTGGCCTCTTCGGAGGCATGAACATCAACAACTCGCTCTCGATCGGCGATATCATCGCCGAAGCGGCCGCCGCCGCTGCCGCTGCTGCCGCAGCGTCCAGCTCGTCGGCAGCCGCAAAATGACCACCCCGAGAGTCTCTGGCTTACGCCAAGGGCTCTCGGGACATCCCTTCTCAACCCAAAATAGTCGAAATTGGACTGAGAAGTAGATGAAAAATTATCTTGCTTGTAATAATGCAAGTGAGATGCTAAAAGGAGATATATGAAAAATATATTTATAACGTCAATGTTAGTTGCTCTTATGGTTACAGCAAGTCCTGTAATAGTATCTGCCGCATCAAGTTCTAGCTCTTCGAGCTCTTCAAGTTCGAGTTCTGCTAGTTCTTCGGGTGGTAGTGCTGCTGCAAGTGCTTCAGCTGCTGCTAGCGCAGCCGCTTCAAGCGGTAGCGGATCTAGTGGTTCGAGTTCTTCGAGTTCATCCTCGAGCTCGAGTTCATCTAGTTCTTCGTCTAGCGCGACTGTTACCAAGAAGAACAAGGGTGGAATTGTTTACGTTAAGAAAACAATTTCTTGCCCAAGTGCCTCTGCTAGTGCAGCTGCCGCCGCTTCAAGCGGTGCCAGTTCAGCGTCTAGTTCGAGTGCCGCTGCTGCTGCCAGCGCCGCTGCATCGTCTGCAGCTGCTAGCGTAGCCAGCGGTAAGTGTGCTACCTACGTAAAATCAGCTAAAATCACCAGTCTTCCTAAGACCGGTGCTGCGGCTATGCTTTTACTGCCAGGTTTAGCCACCGCTGCTTACTTTGCCGCTCGCAAGTACAATCTTGCTCGCAAAGAAGCTAAATTACTTGCCTAAAGCAAGTATCGTGTAAGCGAACAAAGAGCGCCCCGTTACTGGGGCGTTTTTTGTTGCGTTAAAAACTTGCCGTAGGCGTAAATAATATTTTCCAGTTCGCCGTTTAACACATCGTCTACGGCACTTGTTTCGTAACCGCTGCGCGAATCTTTAACTAATTGATACGGTTGCATTACATAAGATCTAATTGCGTTACCCCAACTCGCTAAAACCGGCTCGCCTTTTATCTTTTTTTCAGCAGCACGACTTTTTTCTTCTTCCAGTAATTGTAATTTTCCTTGTATAATTTTCATCGCTTGGAGACGATTTTGGAGTTGTGAGCGTTCGTTTTGGCAAGTAACCACAATTTTGGTAGGCAAATGGGTAATTCGAACTGCCGAATCGGTAGTATTGACGCCTTGCCCGCCGTGACCACCGGCGCGATAGACATCGATTTTTAACTCCTCGGGCTTAATTTGCAACTCGCTTTTTTCAACTTCTGGCACAACCTCTACTAACGCAAAAGAGGTATGACGCGATTTATCGGCATCAAATGGGCTGATTCTAACCAGCCGGTGAACGCCGTTTTCGCCCTTGAGTTTGCCGTAAGCTCGAAAACCCTTTAAGAACAAGGTCGCGCTTTTTATTCCCGCTTCCTCGCCGTCGCTTTTATCTAATAATTCGGCCTTAAACCCTTCTTTCTCGGCGTAACGTTGATACATCCTCAGCAGCATCTGCGCCCAATCCTGCGCCTCGGTGCCGCCGCTTCCGGCATGGACCGATAGATACGCTGATGAGTCGTCGTGCGATCCAGAAAAAACTGCCTCTTGCTCAAGCTCGTCTAGCTCGCTGTCAGTTTCAGCCAACTCAAAATGAGTAATAATGTCTTCTAAGTGTCGTAACTCTTGCGAGATTTTCGCCGCCTTTTCGTGTTCCAGCCAAAAACTCGGCTCGCTCATTTGTTCTTTAATGGCGCTAGCACGAGTTTGTTTAGCGCTGATATTTAATAATTTGGCAAGCTCCAGTTTTCGACTTTCCATATGTTAAATTGTAGCTTTTTAAAGTAGAATATTACAGAAGAAAGGAATAAACATGGCAGTACCAAATTTCGGACAAATGAAAGAGCTCTACGCACTTCAAAAGAAAGCGAAACAGCTTCAAAAAGAACTAAAGGATATGGAAATCGAGGCCGTCTCGACAGGTGGCGAAGTAACCGTTGTAGTTAGCGGCGAAATGAAAATGGTTTCGGTTGATATTAATCCGGAGTACCTAAACACAGAAAACAAAACCAAACTTGAAAACGCGATTAAGGACGCTGTCGGCCAAGCGATGGGCCGCGCTCAAACTGAATCCGCCACTCGTATGCAACCGTTACTAAAAGATATGAACCTACCTGGAATGTAATGGCAAGATATAAAGTTGTTGTTTATGTTCCAACTGACTCGGCGGATTTAATACGAGAAGTTGTTGGCAAAGCTGGAGGAGGAAAAAATGGAAATTATTCTATGTGTAGTTTCACATCAAAGGGAGAAGGTAGATTCTTTCCAAATCACGGTGCCAACCCAGCTATTGGGAAAATAGGTAAACTAGAAATAGTTGAGGAAGATAAGATTGAATTTGATTGTGATGAGGTTGTTTTAGATTTGGTCGTGGAAGAAATTAAGAAGAACCACCCGTACGAGGAAGTGGTATACAATGTATATAAATTAGAGAATTAATGTTTTTAATCGTTGGACTCGGCAATCCTGGGGAGAGGTACGAATTTAACCGTCATAATATCGGTTATAGAATTATCGACGCATTTGCGAGCGAACTTGGCTTAGGGGATTGGAAAAAACAGGGGATATACCACAATAGCGAAATATTAAACGTTGAACATATGGGCCATAAGGCACATTTAATGAAGCCCGGCACTTTTATGAACAACTCCGGAGTAGCCGTTCACCGTTATTTAAACGATAAGCATCTAGAGACGGAAAATTTATGGGTAATCCAAGACGAAACAGAGGTGCCGTTTGGCGAAGTTCGGGTAAAATTCGGCGGCAGTAGTGCTGGCCATAACGGGATAAATTCAATCGACCAGGAAGTCGGTAGCGGCTACTGGCGAATTCGAGTTGGCGTTGGTAGGCCGACTAACGATCAGCCGCTTAGCGACTACGTCTTGTCGAATTTTACCGCCCAAGAATTCGAACAACTCGGTAAGGTGATTGACCAAGTGGTAGCTTATCTGATAAAATCTCTTGAAGAAGGAACAATAACAAGCCAAACATTTAATGCCAAAGAAAACTAATCCAGCAGAAATAGAAAAAATCAATCAAACCGAAGCCGAAGCCCAAGCAGTGGAAGGTCAGATTACCGACGAAGAAGCCGCCAAAGCTATGGAAGTAGAGCAATCAACCGATGCAGATGCGCAAGTTAGCGCCGAAGTAACTTCGATAAAAGAAGATAACGAAACCGCAAAAGAATTAACTAAAAAAGCGACAAAAAAAGTTACTGAAAATTCTGCTAAAAAAATTATTAGATCCAAAAAATACAGCGAAGCCAAGAAGTTAGTTGAAGCTGGTAAGCAATATCCACTAGGAGAAGCGATTGAACTAACGAAAAAAACTTCAGTTTCTGCTTACGACGGAAGCGTGGAACTGCATTTAATTTTAACTAAAAAGAAATCTAAGGGTTCAACCGAATCGAGCCGAGGAATGTTTAACTTACCGCACGGTACCGGTAAAACCAGGAATATAATAATATTAACAGAAGAAAAAATCGAAGAGATCGCCAAAACTAAGAAAATCGACTTCGATGTAGCGCTTGCTAGTCCAGATTTAATGCCAAAAGTAGCAAAGATCGCTAAAATTCTTGGTCCAAAAGGCAAAATGCCGGATCCAAAATCCGGTACTGTTACAACCGATCCAGAGAAAACTATTCAAGAAATCAACTCCGGTAAAGCCGAATACCGAATCGATGGCGGTGGCAATATCCACCAAATCGTTGGTAAAATTTCTTGGGACAGCGCAAAACTACTTGAAAACATTAAAGCCGCAACTTCAACTATGCCAAAAAGTCGCTTCGCCGCAATTTACTTAAGTGCTTCAGTCGGTCCGTCGATTGCTGTTGATCTAAGCTCGATCTAATACTTGAAAATAACTCCAGCTTGTGCAATAATATTTTAGCTACGAAGAAAGTAGGTTGCCCCGTTTACGGCAAGCAATAAATCCTACCGAGGGCAAATCTAAAATTGCCCATTATTCGTACGCGGCAATTTTTTAAAAAAGGAAAACAAATGCCATTAATAAGATCACAAAAAGAAGCGCTAGTAGAACAGTTATTAAACGAGCTTAAAGATTCGCGAGTCTCGATAATCGTTGCATATAACCGCTTAAACATGAAAAGTAACGACAAGTTACGATCATCTGCCTTTAACGAAGGCGGCAAAATTAAAATGATTAGCAATAATTTGCTAAGTATTATTCTTAAAAAGCTCGATCGCAAATTAGAAATTCCGCAAAAAACATTAGCAATCGCTTATGGCTTTAACGACGAAGTGACAGCCGCAAAGACTTTAGTAGAATTCGCTAAGGAAACTGAATCTCTTGAAGTAATTGGCGGTTGGATTGATGGCGCGTTCTTTGATGCTTCGCAGGTTAAAACATTATCTAGCTTGCCAAGCAAAGAAACCCTGCAGGCCCAGTTGGTTGGAAGATTGAACGGATTGATTGGTTCGCTTGCGTACTCGCTTAACTATCCGATCCAAAAATTCGCTTTCGTTGTTGAGGCGTTAAAATCAGCCGAAAGAGTTTCTGCCGAACCAAAAGTTGAAGAAGTAAAAGCGGTAGCACCAGTAGTAGAAGAGAGTTCGACACCAAAAGAAGAAACAAACGAGCCGGAAGCAACAGAGGAAGTTGCCGAAAGCACGGAAGTTAAAGAAGAAGAAAAATAAGAAAGGAAAATAATGAGTGAAAAAACAGATAAATTAATCGATCAAATCAGCGAGTTATCCGTAATGGAACTTTCTGAGTTAGTGAAGGCCGTAGAAGAGAAGTTTGGCGTAAGCGCAATGCCAGTAATGGCAGCCGGCGCTCCATCAGCAGGTGGCGCAGGTGCCCCAGCAGAAGCCGCTGAAGAAAAGAGCGAATACACCGTTATGCTAACAGCCGCTGGCGATCAAAAAATCGCAGTTATTAAGGCAGTTCGCGAAGTTAAACCAGACCTTGGCTTAAAAGAAGCTAAAGATCTAGTTGACGCCGCTCCAAAAGAGCTCGGTGTTATGAAGAAAGCCGACGCTGAAGAAGCGAAAAAGAAACTCGAAGAAGCCGGCGCAAGCGTAGAATTAAAGTAAACAGTATCGTTTGAAACAAATCAGGGCCGCAAGGTCCTTTTTTGTAAATATATCTAGTTTAGATTGCTGTAATATTGCTATATTTATCTAACGAGAGGAGGTGATGTTAATGGTAGACGATACAACACAGGGTAAGCAGTTAGAAGACGCAAAAGACGCTTCGACTAGACATTTTGTTTGTGCTGGAAGTTGTGGGGCAGTTTCGATAGATCCAACAAGCTGTGGCACAGTTGGTTGCACCAAAAACGGTCAGGAAATGGAAGAATGTATGTGCGAAGGAAAGGTACATCCGGTAAAAAGTTCTAGTGGCGGCTGGATTTAAAATTACCTAGCGTAGTACTTATTTTAGTATCTTTTGTTGCGCAAATTTTTTAATGAGTTTTGTAATAAAAAAGAAGTCCGGTACATTTGCGTGCACCGGAACTTCTCTCGCACTTACACCATCAGTTCCAACAGAATTACTGGCCATGTAATCCTGAGTGAGGTCGCAAAACCCCCAACTAAACTGGGAACACTTTAGCCTGCGATTGGCAAACCCTATCTATGTTCCTTACCCGTTTCACCAAATATTAACCAACGAACAAAAAGCCGTACAGGTAAAAGGTGCTCAAGGGAAGTCGAAAGTTATACCAATTATGTTAACTTTCCAAGTCTTCAGTGAAGACAATTCTAGTGTAGCATATTTATTTATAGTCAAAACCCCTGCTACAAAGTTGTGTGTATTTAGGGAGAAATTCACAGGTTTTATTGGTATAATTTGAGAAATGGAAAAATTGTCGACGGTAATTTTTTTAATCAGGCACGGTCAAACAGACCGGGCTTACTCAACTGACCCAAATTTAGACGGTGAAAGAATTTTAACCGAGCAGGGGAGAGCGCAATTGAATAAAGTAGGGGAGTACTTAAAAAGTTTTGCGCCAAGTAAAATTTACTCAAGCCCTGTAAAGCGAACGATTGAATCAGCGGAAGTTATTAAGGAACAAATAGGGGATATTACGATCGAAACTACTCAAAGACTATTTGAGGTATACAGTAACGAAAGATTTAATGAAAGTTTTACAGACGGGCCAAAATTCTTACAAGAATTGGCGCAAAAACATACAGGAGAGCATATTATTTGCGTATCGCATCAAGACGTCATAGAGCAATTTGTGCGCGGTCTTGGCGCAACGAATGAAGAGGCGCAGTTCCCCTGCAAAACCGCTCAAGGATATCGGGTTGTTCTCGCCCAAGATATTTTTGTAGAAATTACCAAAATCAGCCCAGCAGATGCAGTATAAAGTTCGTAAAACTCTACCAGATAGTTTGGCGCGTTTGGGAGAAGTTACAACTCCAAGCGGAAAATTTAATACACCGGCGTTTATGCCAGTCGGTACGCAGGGCGCGGTAAAAACACTCTCGCCCTGGGAGCTCGAAGAGCTAGATGCCGAAATTATACTTGGCAATACTTATCATTTACACATTCGCCCGGGCGAGGAGTTGATAAATAATGGCGGCGGTTTGCAAAAATGGTCGAGTTGGAATAAACCAATCCTAACCGATTCTGGCGGATACCAGGCGTACTCACTTGGAGCAACTAGGCAAAATAGCGCTAAAACAACCGATGAAGGCGTAAAATTTAGCTCCCATATCGACGGAAAAAAATTATTTTTTACACCCGAATCGGTGCTAGATATACAACACAAACTTGGAAGCGATATCGCGATGGTGCTAGACGACTGTCCGCCGATCGAAACCGACAAGGCGCGCGTTGCCATAGGTGTAAAAAGAACAAGTGATTGGGCGAAGCGATCTATGGATTACTGGCAAAAACAGAACTATGCCTTTAGTAAAAATTCAAACGAAACCCGTGCCCTGTTTGGAATCATTCAAGGTGGCGTGCACGAAGATTTGCGCAAAGTTTCGCTTGAAGCGATTCAGAGTTTGCCGTTTGATGGCATTGCAATCGGCGGGGTGGCAATTGAATCAGAAGGTAAGGAAAAAATTAATTTTGCAGTAGATAGTATCGCCCAGCTGTTAGATAAAAATAGGCCGCACTACTTAATGGGCGTTGGCGAACCAGAAGATTTAATTAGAATGGTTCATTTAGGGATGGATATGTTTGATTGCGTAATCCCGACGCGCTTTGCGCGCCACGGCGCTTTTTGGTTAAAAGATGGCTACAAGCGCGTAAGTATAGAAAACAGTAAATATCGCGACGATTTTGGACCGCTTGATCCGGATTGTTCGTGTAAAATCTGTAAAAATTTTAGCAGAAGTTATCTGCGCCATTTGTATGTAAGTGGCGAAACTTTTGCATTAAGGGCGCTTAGTTACCACAATCTTGCGTTGATCCTTGGTTTAATGCAAGAAATTCGTGAAAGTATCGAAAGCGGTCAGTTTACTAATAAATACCAGCGATATTTGGTACACTTAAAATATGGTAGAGAAGAGGGGAGACATTCCGCAAGGAGTTGAGCAGAACTCAACAGAGCCGTTAATTTCCGACGCGGAGGTTTATAAAGCGACACACCCAACAATCGAACAACCAATAGAAACGGTTGGTGCAACAGTTGCAACCCCATCTTTGGAACAAAGCACGGCAGTTTTAAGTGAACCAACTAAAAAAGTTACGGACGACGAACAAAAGGTCGTTGATATTAATACGTTACTTAAACACGGCGAAGAGGATATTTCGACATCAGAAATTCAAGAGGGAATAGACAAAATGTTCGAGGAAAATAATCGAGGTGCGGCTTGATGGAGCAACTCTCTTTAAACGTATTAATTTTGATGGGCTCGGCGATAGTGCTGATACCGGTATTATTAGGTGTGTTTTTACGCAAAATTCAACGCAAAGTTGCTGATGAAAATGTGATGAGTATGGTTAGTATGAACATAACTCTACCAAAGTTGGTAGAAAAGCCGGGCAACTCAAACGAACCAGTTAAAGACTTCAAGGATTTAATTAGTCCGATGGAGCAGTTTCTCTCTTCGCTCACAACAATTATCCACACTAAAAACAGTTACGATTGGTTGCTTAGTAACCCAGCACACGTCAGTTTTGAGATAACGTCAGTTAATGGCGTAATTAGTTTTTTTATCATCTGCCCAAAGAAAATCCAGCAAATTGTAGAACGACAACTGCAGAGTTATTTCCCAAATGCTGAAATAACTTTTTCCGTACCGCCAAAACTATTCACCAAAGAAAATCCATCGACTCGAGGTGTAATACTACAACAAGCAAAAAATTACGTTCTACCGATTAAAACGTATCGCTACCTAGAAACTGATCCGCTAAGCGGAATTACAAACGCCCTCACTAAATTACAGTCTGGAACAGGTTCAATTCAGTTAATCATCAAACCTACTAACGAATATTGGCGCAATAAAACCATTACAGCAACAAACCATGTTAATAATAACAAAGCGCATTTAATTCACGCCTCTAAATTTACTAAAACTGTTGGAATAATCGGCGAGTCGTTAAAAAATACAAAACCAGAAGAAAAAGATAAACCGCAAAAGCCACTAACGCCGCAACAGGAAGAGATGATTAAGGCGCTCAACGAAAAGGGGAGCAAAACTGGTTTTGAAACTATTATTCGAATCGTTACAACCGCAAAAGACGATCAACAGGCCGAAGCCAACTTAGATGTATTAATCGCCGCCTTTTCGCAGTTTTATTCGCCACAATTTAACAGCTTAAAATATCGTAAAGTATTTCCCGATAAAATCGCTAAAGATTATTTATTAAGAATTTTTAGCGGCGCACCGAAAATGATTTTAAACGTAGAGGAGATTAGTAGTATTTTTCACTTGCCAACCCATATACTAGAAACACCCGGACTGAAGTGGCTTACCGCTAGGGCGCTACCAGCCCCAGCAAATTTACCTGATGAGGGGGTAGTAATTGGCGAGTCGGTTTATCGTGGTACGAAAAAACTAGTCCGATTACAGGACGAGGATCGGCGCAGGCACTTGTTTATGATTGGTAAAACCGGAACCGGTAAAACAACATTGTTTGAAACGATGATCGAACAGGATATGGTGAACGGTAAGGGCTTGTGTTTTATCGATCCGCTGGGTGATGCGATTGAGAGCTTACTGAAAAAAGTACCGACAGAACGCGCCAAAGACGTGATATTATTCGATCCGTCCGACACTCAATTTCCACTGGGGCTAAATTTACTTGAGTATAAAAACCCAGAAGAACGCGACTTTTTAATTCAGGAAGTGATCGAAATATTTTATAAATTATTCGATCCAAATAGAACCGGAATTGTTGGTCCGCAGTGGGAGCACTGGGCGCGTAACGCCGCTTTAACTGTCATGAGCGCACCAGATGGCGGTTCGTTAATCGATTTACCAAGATTGTTTACCGATGATGCTTTTAGAGAAAAAGCGGTATCGCACGTAACCGATCCGGTTGTAAAATCATTTTGGGAGCAACAACTGGCAAAAACAGCTGATTTTCATAAATCAGAGATGTATAACTACTTTATCTCCAAATTCGGCCGATTTATGACCAATGATTTAATGCGCAACATCATCGGCCAAAAAAAGAGCTCGTTTGATTTTAGAGAAGTAATGGACTCGGGAAAGATCTTACTAATTAATTTAGCCAAGGGTAAAATCGGCGAAATTAACTCAAATTTGCTAGGTTTAATTTTAGTTTCCAAGATTCAAGTGGCGGCTTTTAGCAGAGCCGACACCGTAGAAGAACAGCGCAAAGATTTTTATTTGTACGTAGACGAGTTCCAAAACTTTACCACCGACACTTTTGCAACAATTCTTGCCGAAGCTAGAAAATATCGATTATCGCTAAACATTACCAATCAATATTTTGCGCAATTAACCGAACATATTCGCGACGCTGTAATAGGAAATGTCGGTACGATGATCTCGTATCGTATCGGCGCCGAAGATTCGGAGTATTTAACGCACGAAATGGCGGGAGTAACGGTTGAGGACTTAACCAACCTTGATCGATTCCAGGCCTATGTTAAACTGCTGGTAAACTTAACCCCAACCAAACCGTTTAGTATGAAGGGCATTAAAACCGAAAATATTGGCACTATTGAAATGTCTAATTGGGTAAAACAAGCCACACGCGCCAAATACGCGATGCCAGCGGTACAAAATTTAGTTACACCGGTTGCAGTAACAACAAGAATGGCCAGTGAAGTCGCAAAAGGAACAATAAGCTAATGGAACTTTTTTTAATTAATTCAATTTTTGCTTTAACGGTAATCGGGGGGGCCGCCTATTTTTACAGCAAAGGCAGACATTATAAACAGGTTGACCATAACGCAATTAAAGGGCTATCGGCTTCTGGTTATGAACTGTTTTCTATTTCCGTACCAAAAAATAACGACCGTACGCCGATCGCCGCCGAGCAGTTTTTCGCCGCACTGCACGGTATTTATCGAACCAACTCAACAAACCAAGCGCAAGTTAGCTGTGAGATCGCCTCAAAGGACAAGCATATAACGTTCTTTATGCACGTGCCAACCGAATTAAAAGAATTTATTTTCAGTCAAATCTACGCACAGTATCCAAACGTTGAGATTCGATCATTAAAAGAGTCAGAGGACTACTCGTTTGCGCCAACAAACAAATCGATAGCAGTAGCAGAATTAGCCCTAAAGAAACCGACCGTTTACCCGATTAAAACTTTTCAGAATTTCGAAGTAGATCCACTATCGGCGATTACTGGCGTGCTAAGCTCAACCAGCCCAACTGAAGAGCTTTGGGCGCAACTAATTATCAGACCGATCGACGACGACTGGCAAGAAACAGGCGAAGAAGAGATAAAAAAAATTAAAGACCCACAAAAGAAACCGACATCGGCGTACGAATTACTAAAAAAAGAAACAACTGCGTTATCGATGGAATTTGTGCGCGGCGTATTTAACGGCGGCAAAACGCCAGAAAAGAAAGAGGAGAAAAAAGACGACAAAAAAGAGCTGGGAGGACCGGTTCAGCAGGCGGTAAAGGGAATTGAGGAAAAAATAACAAAACTGGGTTTTGAGGCGAATTTAAGGTTAGTCGCTGTGGCAGATACAGACTTTATGGCGCAAGCAAAACTAGAGCAGTTAATTGGTGCATTTAAGCAATACAACAGCATTAACCTCAACTCGTTTGTTTCAGGCGGTGTCGTTGTCGATCCCGAAGCGATTAACTTATATCGTGCCAGGCATATCAGTGAGCCGACGATGATTTTTAACATTACTGAATTAGCATCAATCTATCATTTCCCGTCAGAGACGGTTTCAACACCAACGATTGCTTGGGCGGGTTCAAAGAAAGGGGAGCCGCCAGGTAATTTACCGACAATCGGTACCGTACCAGCTGATGAACTAACAGTAATGGGCTTAACTAATTTTAGAAATGAAATGACTAAGTTTGGAATGAAGCGAAAGGATCGTCGATTACACACTTATATCATCGGTAAAACCGGAACCGGTAAATCAACCCTGCTTGAAAATATGATTCACGACGATATTTTAGAAGGTAGGGGAGTGGCCGTTGTCGATCCGCACGGACAGTTAATCGAACACGTATTGAAATTTATCCCCGAACATCGAGTTAAAGACGTTGTTTACTTTAACGCCGCCGATCACGACTTTCCGATGGGCTTTAACGTACTTGAAAATAAAGACTTAACACCAGAAAAGAAAGTTATTTTAACCTCTGGTGTGGTTGGTGTTTTCGAAAAAATCTTCGGCGAAGTTTCTTGGGGTCCGCGACTGGAGTATATTTTGCGAAACGTGATTTTGGGATTACTCGATTATCCAAACGCAACGATGCTAGGAATTATGCGAACTCTAACCGATAACGCTTACAGACGACTAGTAGTAAACGAAATTAAAGACCCAACCGTACGTAGCTTCTTTGTCGATGAATACGAAAAATACGAGCCGAAGTTTCGCCAAGAAGCGATCGCGCCGATTCAAAACAAAGTCGGTCAGTTTTTATCTTCCACGTTAATTAGAAATGTGGTCGGTCAGCCAGTATCAACTATTCGTATGGACGAAATAATGAATAACGGAAAAATCTTGCTGGCAGATTTATCTAAAGGTAGAATCGGCGAAGATAACTCAACGCTACTTGGATCGTTACTGGTAACCCAAATTCAACTTTCGGCGATGGCAAGAACCGAGATTCCAGAAGACGAGCGACGAGATTTTTACTTGTACGTGGATGAGTTTCAAAATTTTGCCACTGGATCGTTTGCAACAATTCTTTCAGAAGCAAGAAAATATCGTTTGAACTTAATTATGGCACACCAATACGTGGCGCAGTTACCGGAGAAAGTTCGCGATGCGGTGTTCGGTAACGTCGGTACAACAATCACCTTTAGAATAAACGCAAATGATGCGACCGCACTGCAGAAAGAATTCGAGCCGATTTTCGATGTTAACGATTTGGTTAATTTAGACAATTACACAGTCTATTTAAAAATGGCGATTGATGGGGTAACGGTTCCAGCTTTTTCAGCCGCAACCTTACCGCCACCGGAAACGCAACACAACTTTATCGGTGAAATTATTGATTTTAGCAGAGAAAATTACGCAAAAACTAGAGAAGACGTAGAGGAATATATACTTGATTGGTCTGCGCCGGTAGATATTTCTAATATGCAAAACAAACAAGAGAAACAAAGCGATATCGTAACCAAAAGAGAAGAGGAGAACAGTTTGCCAAAAATTATTGAGAGTGGGGGAGTAGGAGAGAAAAAAGAGAGTAAAACCGAAATTCTAAAAGACCGGTTTAATCGAAACTGGTATGCCGTTAGTGGGGAAGTAGAGCTAAAACCAAAGGAAGAAGTTAAGTCAAAAACGGAAGAAATGATACAAGCAAATCAGAGTGGGGGAGAGATCGAGAAATTTGAGCAAAATGATCAGCTAATCACATGGGAGAAGGCGTCCGAGTTAGGTGTAAATCCGTCTGAATTTGGCACAAAAAATAAACCGGCTTACGACGATTATTTACCGATCGACGAACTCTAATAATCGCTTTTTTATTACGACTCCCCCGCCGCATGTGGGGGAGGGGTTAAAATTTTTTGCAAATTTTGTGAATTGCTAGGGGTAGCTGGCGGCAAACTAGGTGGTAATATCCCCCAAATTAGCAAAAAAGAGAGGGCTCTCTTACGGGGCCGTTTTTAACGATTTTTAAGTGTTTTTGTGTACTAATGTCGCATAATATACATTGTGCGAAGTAACTATATACTGTTAACCATATATCTAGATCGTATTATGTTGTGCTTCTAGTTTCTAACTGTATCTTCCCCATTTCTTGCTATTATTTCCCCGCTTATTACTAGTCCTTTGTAATTTGAACCTGTTAAAGTAACTTTACGGTCAAATTCGCCCAAATTCAGCGTTTTTTATTTTGTACGACTAGTTAATCGTCTAAGCGCGTAAATTTACTTGGTTAGTTTGCTAAATATGCGATTTTGCCACAAAACTAATAGCGGCGTGGCGGTAAAGATCGATGAGTACGTTCCAACTGCAATTCCAACTAATAATACTAATACAAACGGCTTAATACTTTCGCCGCCGATAATCAACAGCGACGTTAAAGTTATTAATACCGTTACACTGGTGGTAATAGATCTATTTAAGGTTTCACCAAGTGATTTATCGGCAATTTGTTCGAATTCGAGTGCAGTATTAGGGTGATTACGGATGACGTTTTCTCGAGTGCGATCGAACACAACGATCGTATCGTGAACCGAGAAACCCATAACCGTTAACAGGGCGGTTATGATTGATGCGTCAACTTCAAACCCAAAGAAATGGGCGAGTAAGGCAAAAACCCCAATCGTAATCATTAAATCGTGCAATAAGGCAATAACAGCGATCGCACCAAATCTCCAAGAAGAGATCGGCTTTGTAACGCCCCTAAATGCGTACGCTAAGTATAAAATTATTGCCACAGCGGCGATAACGATCGCTTGAACGGCTTTTCGGGTTAAATCCTTACTAACCGATGGTCCGACTGACTGAAACTGTAATTCTGTCGTTTTTCCAAGCGACGTATCTAATTCTTTTAAAATTGCTTGATGATCCGGTTCTGTTATTGGAGGCAATTTTAACAGATAGCTCTCCCCTGTTTCAGTAATTGTCCCAGATTTAATCAGGTTGATATTTTTTGTTTTCTCGCGAACCTGTTCGACAGAGTAATTTTGGGCGGTTTTAAATTCTAGTAACGCTCCCCCTTTAAAATCTATCCCAAAAGGTAGTTTGTAAATTATTAGTGCAGTAACACCTAAAACTAGCAACCCAAGCGATACGCCCAGCCAAATTTTCTTTTTATCGCCCAAGAATCTTATCATCTATATCTTTCCCAGTGCCCCACTTAATTTTTTGTTTAACGTTAATAGTCGCATTAACGCCCTACTAGTGGTAATCGAACTAAATAAGGAAACAATTACACCCAGCGCTAAAGTTAAGGCAAATCCCCTCACCAACCCTGAAGTGTTTGTATAAAGAATTACACAGGTAATAAGCGTTGATACGTTCGAGTCGCGAACCGACGGCCAGGCGCGTTTAAAACTTTCCTCAAGCGCAGATTTCACTTCCCTACCGTCGCGCAACTCCTCGCGCATTCGCTCAAAAATTAAGATGTTGGCGTCTACCGCCATTCCGATCGATAAAATAAATCCGGCAATTCCGGCCAGCGTTAATGTTACCGGAACGTATTTAAATAGTGCGATTGTAATTAAGCTATAAGCAACTAATGCGATCGACGCCACAATCCCAGCAATTCGGTAGTTCATAACCATAAAAACAATCACTAATACTAGCCCAAGAACCCCAGCAACCAAACTTTTTTTAATTGAATCTACGCCAAGTGTTGCGCCGATCGTGCGCTGTTCCACTAATTTAATCGGTACTTCAAGCGCACCGGCGTTAAGTAAATTAACGATTTGCTTTACTTCCTGAATTGTAAATTGACCAGTAATTACCGCTTGGCCGCCACTAATGCGTTCGTTAACGTTTGGATAAGATAATAGTTCGTCGTCCAAAAATATTCCAACCGGCTTACCGATATTTCTTTCGGTAATTTGGGCAAAAAGCTTATCACCTTCTGGGTTAAATTGAAGTGAAATTTGGGGCGCGTTTGTGTTTTGATCAAACGACACGCTAGCTCGATCAAGCTGTTTACCGGTTAGTTTCGTATCTCTCCACTCGGCTTGCTCCCCTTCCCCGATTAATTCTTTAAATTGCAATTGAGCAGTTTTACCGATTAGGTTAATTGCTTGATTAATATCTTTAATTCCTGGTAACTCCACAATTATCGCGCTCTTTTCGCCGATTTTTGTTGGTTGAATTACTGGTTCGGCTACACCAGTTGAGTTAACTCGGCTTTCTACAACTTTTCTTGCCGATTCTGTCGCTTGCGCTTGGTCCCCTTCTTCAACCTTAGACAGATCTAGCTCGTATTTTAGCTGAACACCGCCTTGTAAATCTAAGCCCTGACGAAGCGTTACATCTCTGTTAAAAATTTTCGTTGTTGTTGGGTAACTAATATATCCAGCAAGAGCGATTAACGAAAAAATTAATATTAAAGCAACCCAAAACCTTCTTCTCATTTAGATATTTTTACCAGTTAATCTACTTAAACACAAGTCAGCGACGTAAGTGCTTTCTCTAAATCCGGACTTAACTTACTTGTAAAAGTTTGATTATCGACAGTGATCTCGCTTGCGTGTAAAAACTGCCGATTTAAATCAATTAATTTTGCCACTTGATCGGTTTGTTTTTCGCCGTAAAGTTTATCTCCAATAATCGGATGTCCGATTGCTTTAAAATGAACTCGTAACTGATGAGTTCGGCCAGTAATTGGGTGGGCGTTAACAAGACTAACTTTAAT
>JACRAP010000022.1 GCA_016213365.1 Candidatus Berkelbacteria bacterium | reverse complement strand
TAGCCAGTAAATCAATTCGTGTACAACCCTTTTGCTTATCCCGATTATACGACTCGAAGTGTCGCAAATACGGCGCTTTCAAAGTTCGGTCGCCGCCCGTTCCGCTGTAAAGAAAGCTAGCAACACCGTCGTAGTAGGTAATTAATGAGGCCGCTAAATCTTCCTGATCACTATAAACAATTACAATTTCACCCATCTTATTACCGATTAATGTTTCGGCTAATTCTCGAATGTATTTAATATCTCGCCCAGCGAACTTTTTGCGATCGGCGGTGGTTTGGTACAAATTAAAAAACCGATCGATTAACTCAAGACCGCCAAAAACGACTTGTAAATTTTTTCTACGCGCAAGCCCCACATTATAACGTCCTTTTTTATCCATTTGGGCAGAAATTTCTTCGATATTTTTTGTTAAATCGAGCCAAATTCTGTATTCTGGCTGAATTTCTTCAAACGACTTTTTAAAACCCTTACTCATTAGATACGCAGTTTTTTTAGGGTCGGATCGTTCTAAAAATTCGACGCGAGTAAAAACTCGGTTACTGGGCGCATTGGTTTTCAAGATTTCTTTAATTAAATCGGTAGAATATTCTACTTCCGGCAAATAGAGCATCGATTTACCGGCCGCCAAAACCCTTTCAAGCGCAAGCGCCCCGCCGATTTTGTGGATTTGCCAGCCGGATTTTTCTTTAAATTTCGCCCACGTTTCGGTTTGAAGTAAGGATTTCATCTGCTGTTATTATACATCTGTTAGAATCTCCTGCATAAGGGTAAAATTATTTTATATGAGAATATTAGCCATAGAAACATCGTGCGACGATTTCGAGCGAAGCTTGCGAAGCGAGAACTCCGAGCAACTAGGTGATAAGAAATGCGAATACTTGCGATAGAAACTAGTTGCGACGATTTCGAGCCGTTAGGCGAGAACTCCGAGCAGGAAGATAAAGAGTTATGAGAATTTTAGCTATTGAAACTTCCTGCGACGAAACTGCGGCTGCAATTGTTGAGGTCGAGAACTACTTGCCTAAAATCATTACCCACGCAGTCGCCTCGCAAATTGAAATTCACAGCGCAACTGGCGGCGTAATACCAAATTTAGCGGCGCGTTTACACGTGGAGAATCTGCCAGTAATTCTAAAAAAAGCCACCGAGAATAATCGCGAGAGATTCGACGCCGTTGCCGTTACTACCGGCCCCGGCCTAATCGGGGCGCTTCTAATGGGAGTAACCGCCGCAAAAGCGATCGCCAGCACCAAAAATATCCCGTTTTATTCGATTAATCACCTTGAAGGACATATCTACTCGGCGTGGCTTGCGCCTAAAAATAGCAAAAAATTCGCGCCGCCGCAGTTACCAGCTTTAATTGTGATTGTTTCGGGCGGGCACACCGAATTAGTGTTAATGCATCGTCACGGCTATTTTGAGACGCTTGGTAGTACCCGCGACGACGCCGCTGGCGAAGCGTTCGATAAAGTCGCACGCTTACTCGATTTACCGTACCCGGGCGGTCCGGAAATTAGTAAGTTAGCCCAGCACGGTGATCGGCACGCTTACAAACTCCCGATTAGCTTTAACGACGATTATTCGCTGGAATTCTCTTTTAGCGGTATCAAGGCGCACGTCGCCAATATTATTAATAAATTACCAAAACCGATCCCTGCTCACGTAAAAGCGGACATCGCCGCCAGCTTCGAGCACACCGTCGCCGAAACTATTAGCTTAAAAACCGTCAACGCACTCGAGCAGTTCCCAGGGATAAAATCGGTTTGTTTAGTCGGCGGCGTGGCGGCCAATACATATTTGCGCAGTTTTTTAGAACAAAAAATTAATCAAAGTCGGCCGCAAGTTGCGTTTATTACGGCGCCACTTGAATACTGCACCGACAACGCCGCGATGGTCGGTGCATCAGCCATTTTCAGGCATTTATTTGGCCATGCCGACGACTGGCGAAGCGTTGAAGTTGACCCAAATAAAGCGATTTAGCCCTGTAATATAGGGTTGTTTGCTGATATTATTACAGAGTAATGAACACCGAAAACATCCCAACGCGCTACGATCATACCGACGAGAGTTCGGTTTACGATCAGTGGGAAGCGGCTGGACTTTTTAAACCAGCCGAGACCGGCGAGCCCTTCAGTATGATAATGCCGCCGCCAAACGTCACCGGCGATTTACACTTAGGCCACGGCTTAACCTACGCTGTTCACGATGTGATTGCTCGCTATATGCGCCGAAGGGGCAAGAGCGTATTAATTTTACCAGGGGCAGACCACGCCGCCATCGCTGTTCAGGCGCTAGTCGAAAAAAAGATCCAAAAATAACAAGGCGTTTCGCGCTCTCAACTTGGCAAAGAAAAATTTTTAGAAGAGATATGGCAATGGATCGAACATTACATGCCACGAATGAAAACTTCCTTGCGCCGATTCGGACTGTCGTGCGACTGGAGCCGATTTCGCTTTACAATGGACGAGCACTCCCAAAATGCGGTTAAAGAAGCGTTCGTTCGTTTATACAAAAAGGGCTTAATTTACCGCGGCGAGTACTTAATTAACTGGGACCCAAAACTGCAAACCGCCGTTTCCGACGACGAGGTTAATTACCAAGACGCGCCAGGCAAACTTTACTACTTAAAATACGGGCCGCTTACAGTCGCAACCGTTCGTCCAGAAACTACTTTTGGCGATGTGGCGGTGGCGGTAAATCCAGCCGATCAGCGCTACAAGAAACTAATCGGTACTGAAATCGAAATCCAGCTAGCCACCGGTGAGTTACGCAAAATTCCGGTAATCGCCGAAGATTCGGTCGATCAAAAATTCGGCACCGGGGCAGTTAAAATAACACCGGCGCACGATCCGAACGATTTTGAAACTGGCAAAAAGCATAATCTTAAAAGTATTAATGTAATCGATAAATTCGGCAAACTAACTGATGTCTGCGGCGAATTCGCCGGCGAAAAAGCTAGTTCCGCCCGCGAAAAAATTATTGAAAGACTACAAGAGTTCGGACTTGTCGAAAAAATCGAAGATTACACCGTTCGTCAGCCGATAAGTGAACGAAGTGGCGCTGTTATCGAGCCGCTAGTTTCAACGCAGTGGTTTATGGCGACCACTCAAATCAAAAACAGGGCGATGGAAGTTGTAAAAAACGGCGAAATTACTTTCTATCCCAAAAGTATCGAAAAAACTTACTTTCACTGGCTCAATAATCTGCACGATTGGTGCATCTCGCGTCAGCTTTGGTGGGGTCACAAAATTCCGGCCTACTACTGCCAGAATAAAGCGGGGCATTTTGTAGTTGAAACCGAGTTGCCGAAGCACTGCCCGATTTGTGGTAACTGCCAGATGCGCCAGGAAGAAGACGTGCTTGATACTTGGTTTTCGTCTGGTTTGTGGCCGTTTTCAACATTGGGCTGGCCAAACTCCGACGCACCCGATTTAGACAGATTTTTCCCGACTTCGCTGATGGAAACCGCCGCGGATATTATATTTTTCTGGGTATCAAGAATGATTATGTTTAGTTTGTCCCTTACTGATAAAGTTCCGTTTAAAGACGTTTATTTCCATGGGCTGATATTAGACGAAGATGGTAAAAAGATGAGTAAAAGTAAGGGCAACGTTATGGACCCGCTTCAACTAATTGATAAATACGGCGCTGATGCCTTTAGAATGAGTGTGATTGGCGGCAACTCGGTTGGCCAGCCGCAACGTTACAGCGAGCAAAAAATAATTAAATACCGAAACTTTGTAACAAAAATCTGGAACGCCAGCCGGTTTGTGGCAATTACCGCCGAGGGCGAAATCGCCGAGCTACCAAAACAGCTCGACGAAACGCAAAAGAAATTTGCCAGCGATCTTTCAGCGCTTGAAAAGAAACACGTCAAATTTTTTGATCGCTATCAAATCGGTTTAGCGCTTGAGGAGTTGTACGAATTTTTCTGGCATCGCTTCGCCGACGAGTTAATCGAATACGAAAAGGAAATAATTTTAAATACAGAAACTTCAGAAGAGCGAAGAATCGCCGGCAAGCAATTTTTGAAATATTGTTTGGAAAAACAGCTTGATTTGCTTAGCGACTACGCGCCGTTTGTTACTGATAAAATAAATAAGACTATGGGGACGGATGCATAACCGAGTTTGGTTTTATTTGTTTGTGCTTATTGTTATCGGCGCCGAGATTAGTTATTTAGTCGGTATTAATAGTAGAACCGCAAGCGAGATCGAACTACTCAACCAAGCGGCCGAGCGACAGTCAGTAGAGCAGATTGAAAACTATGCCAGCGGACAAACTGATGGTTATAAATTAGTGTCGCTATCAAAGAAACTCGGAAGCGATGCGTCGGCTAAAGTTCACGAAATTTTGGTTTTGCGCGCCTACGAGTTAGAGCCAACCGATCGCGACATCACCGTTTTAGCCAGTTATTTCGATGCCCGACTAGAGCCAAAAATCACCGAGCTCGATCCTTTGTATAAAAAGTAGCCACAGCGCTATTAATCTTGGTATGCTGGAGGGTATGAGGGGAGTTGTAGGACGAGGAGCGACATATTTGGTTATATTTATTTATTTAATAAGTGTTAGTATTTTTAGCTTTTCTTTTGCTTTATCGCCAGAGGTTTCAAATGCACAGTCTCAAGCTGGAGATCCAATTTTTGAAGTTACAAATAACATCTCTGAAGTTATTAGATCGTCAAAAGAAAATCTAGGTATAAATACTAGAATTAAAATCTCAGAAGACGGAAATATAGATGAAACATTTGCCTATTTCGATATAATAATCGAATTAAAATTGGATAAATCCGTTAGCTCTGTGGATTACTGGGAAATATCTAAAATTAAGTTATTGAACCTTACGGGTGAGCCAGTATATGGTAATACAAACTCTAAAATCATTTCTGAAAGCATAGCTGAGTTTTACAACAGAAATAATGAACTAATTACTAGACTGGACTATTCAAATCCCTTGATAAATTCCCCCGGTTCCGGTCCTTCGCCATGTATAAGTATTTCTCCTAGTGGAACACGAGATAATAAAACACTATATTCCGTAAAACCAGTAAATATGGATAACGCCTCCACTTGCACCGATAAAATATTTGACGAAGTTTATACAAACAATACCATTGCTCCAATTTCTGTAGTTGCAAGAAACTTATTTCGCAACCCAGTACAGCCCAAAAATTATGACTTGAGTGGGGATGATACAACTGACCAGGAAAGAGGAAAAGTATTAAGCTGGTTTAAAGACGGGATACCCGATGAAGAACTACAGATTAATATTAGTGAAGACGCAGGGGAGCCCCCTTATATAGACCTTCGAGGTGACGCCCAATTAGGGAGACCGCCAATCCGATTTACTCTACAGCACGCCGGAAGTGAGGGGGAATTATTAGTTAAAAATGTAGACTGGTTAATTTTCAGTGCTAATGTTTACAACGCTGCCAAGGGGGTAGTTGAAGAAGAAATAAAAAATCTTTATATGATATTTAACGATTCAGTAACTGGTGCCTCGGAAGGCACAAACATTATTTATTCCACAACTGGAGAGCTAATTAAAAGCGGTAAATTTAATCCTGATGAAATACTTGTCGAAAAATTCAAAATAAACGACGAACACAGGAAAACTTTATATGGATATATTATGAATGCTCCAGATAATAACGGGGATAGTTGCACAATCGACACAAAGGATTTTAAGATAGTTGGAGTAATTACAAAAGGCGCACAAGTTGAGCAATTCAAAGACTCCGGTAATACCTTAGACCCAAGGAATGTGGACGGCAACTGTTTGAATACTGAAGCATCTGGTTGGCTTGCCCACTGGAATGTAACAAGCAATAGTACACCCGCAAACATACAAAAGTGTGGTATACAAAGCTTTGTCACTGGAGGACTCGGGGTAATTGTTGAGAAATTTATTAAATGCATGATGAGTGATGTTATCAACCCTATAGTTAATTGGGCGATTAAATGGGTGGAATATGCCGCGGGTATTTCTTATATTTTCAAAGGCAACGAGATTAGCATAGAAACTAGATATTCATGAGAAAATTAATCCTTATTATTGCTTTAGTGTTTTCGTTTAGTTTAATTTTAATAGTACCAACGCAAATTAATGCGCAACCCGCCGATAGCTCACAACAAGACTCGTTAGAAAAAAAGTGCTCCGACAGCAGACCTACCTCTGTGACCGTCAGAAATTGCACATTGGCAGAACGGATAACAGATCCAACAGGATTTGTCGCCCCTAGTTGGGCCGCAATTAGATCGAGCATAAATATACTGCTTCTACTTGCACTGCTAGTAATATCTTTCACAAATATTCTTCGGATAAATTTGAATAGTTACGAAGTAAAAAAAGCGCTGCCTAATTTGGTAGTTGGGGTAATTCTTGCCAATGCAAGCTTTTTAATAATTAGATATATGGCAGATATCGCCACTGTAACAGTTTATTTCTTTGTCGAGAGAGCTGGGGAAACAACATTATCGGGATTTGTTTCAAGGGCCTTATCTGGCCTAACTGACGATACGATTGGTGTAATTGGTACGGCTGTGGCAGACACTGCTATCGTTTCAACTATTGTGCTTTTCGTATTTACGATAATATTAGTTATCGGATTGCTCTGGCTGGCTGCAATTTTATATGCCCGTTTAGTAGTTATTTATCTATTAACAATACTTGCTCCGCTAGCATTTGTTTCGTACGGCATCCCGGGTTTCGATAAATATTTCAAACAGTGGTGGCAATTATTTATTAAGTGGATGTTTATGTTGCCGGCTATGGCGGCGATATTTTGGATAATGATCTCGGTTGATAAGGCAAGCACAAGCGGCGAATACAGTCTTGCAAAAACTATAATATTATTCTTTTTGTTATTCTTTGCTGTAAGTTTGCCGACCAAACTTGGCGGATCAATCGCCGAGAAAGTTGGTAAAGGATTTAATAAATATACTGGGCTGGATGCGGCTAGAAAAGGCATTACCGAAAGTACCAAACGAGAAGGCAATATCTTACTTAACAGAACGCCATACGGAAATCTTAAGGCCTTTATGGATAAAAATACTGCCCTTCGCGAGGAAAAGCTTAAGGCAATTCAACAGAAAAAAGTCAATTGGGCAGAGAATACATTTTTAGGTAAACAGCAGGCCCATAACGACGAGGAGATCGGAACATTGAAAAGCGATTTTGACAAGATTAAAGCAAGCAATATGGGAGTATATTACGAATCTAAAAAAGGTAAAGAAGCGCTCAAGGAAGCCGTTGAAGCTGAAATTGAAAAGAAGATGGCGGAAACTAACCGAGATAATTTAAAACTTCAACTAAAAATAGACTTGCAGGGGGAGCAGGGCGCACTCGAAGGGAAAACTAAACAGCTTCGTGAGAGTATATTCAAAAACAAAAGTTATACCGATGAAATTGAGCTCTCTGAAAATATCGGGGTTGGTAATATCGCTTTTAATAGCGTTGAAATATTAAAAACTATTGATGAAGCAAAAAAAATTGACAAGGAGCTTCAAAGGGAAGACTTGACGCAAGAAAGAAGAAACGAGCTAGAGGAGTCGCTTGAAATTCATAGACAGAACTTTAACCACCTTAAAAAACTTGACGAACATTCATCAGAATTCGGAGGAATCGGGAATTTAGACGATGCAGTTAAAATACTTAAAGACAAAACACAATCAAGATCAAGAATTTGGACAGCTACTCTTGGTAGAGCGAAAAAAATCGTCAACAAGAGTATCGACGCCCAAAATGAAGATATGATTGAAAATGGTTCAGCAGAAGATATTACTGCGATGTTGGACGATTATATAAAGAAAATTGATGAGAATTTTGTAGAAGCAGTTGATAGGGAGAATGCTAAGAAATTATTTATTTCAGGACAGTACGCAACCTTTCAAAAGCTAATTGATGAGAAAGCAAAGAAAAATGATAAAGGGAAAATTGATATTGGCCTAAGAGACGGGCTACTGGCAATGCACGCGCAGAAAAAAATTATCTCTAAAACAAATGATTATAGACATAAGGAAGTTTTACTCAACATCCTCGAGGTAAATAATTCACTAGATGCGGAAAATAAAATTGATTTGGCAAGAATTAATCCCGATTCTAGAGAAGGTGCCAAGGAGCTGTCGAGAATTGTCACATCAAGAATTGGTAGTATGACAAAAACTCCAAGCGACAAGATAAGAACAAACTCAAAAAAATCTGGCCTAGCTCAAATAAGCGACGGTCAGGGAGTGTTGCCCTTAGAAGATGAAGAAGACGAGGATGAAGATAATGGACAGTAATGACGTTCTGACAATGGATCAGGAATTAAAAATAGACGAGATTAAGGCCTTACTTTACTCACCAGAAACTACAAACGATCAAGTAATTAACGCTACAACAACCCTACAAGATCCAGAGATTATTCAAGGCATATATATACAAATAAAATCTGAACAAGCAGCAAGATATAGATACGTTGCAACATCGTTAGGCATAGAAAGTTTAGACGAATTATCACAAACTGAAATTATTTCTAGTCTTACCCAAGAAAATAAAGAAGGCGCAATCGCTAGACTTTTAAATAAATACCCAAATATTTCACAAATTACTCAAAATCTAACAAACACTGAAATAAACGAGCAATTAAGGTTAATTAGTATTTGTGAAAAAAATCTGAAAATTTATTCGATAGAATTGCTTAAAAAAACTAGAGTTAATAACATATTAGGATTATTAAATAGTCTCGATTCGCAAGCACTTACTAGGTTATATAGTCTAGCTTCTAACTATATTGAGCAGGTAAAGACTTCCAAGAACGACGACATAACATCAAGCCCGGCTATTCCGATCGGACTTACCGAAATGCTTAAGCAAGCAAAACTTGACTCTGCAGTTACAAACAAAGAATTATTAGAGATAATAAATTTTCTTAAAAATATATTAGTAGTGTCAGGTGTTTTAGCTCAAGCAAAAACAGACAATATAAACGATTTAGAAAAAAGTAGAGGTACTTGCGCTGAACTTATGTATCAACTTGGATACAGACCAGATTTTGAAAAATTATTCTAGTAAGCACCAGATAAATTAGTTACACTAATACAAATGGAGGGAAAGATCTTATGGTTTCGGCCGATATTTTGGGCGCAGGGTAGGGGCGTGGGCTTGTTATTCTGCAGTACCTTGAGATGGGAGTTTGATGCAATTTAAAGTACCGCAGAATATTGACATGCAGGACAAAATTATTGGGCCGCTGACGCTGGTGCAATTCTTTTATTTACTCTTTGGCGGGCTAATAATATATATACTCTTCAATAACTTAATGCTCCGCGGCCAAACCTTAGTATTTTTTGTGCTGGCCGTCCCGATCGGGCTATTTAGTTTTGCGATGGCGTTTCTTAAGATTCAAGACGTGCCGTTCCCGTCGTTTTTTATGGCATTAATCAAATACTCCCGAACACCAAGATCAAGAGTGTGGCAACATTACAACGCTCCAACACCCGCGCCTACAAAACCCAAAAGCGTTAAGAAAAGCGAGCCAATCAAGAAAAGCTTTGATACAGTTAAAGTTAGTGAGTTATCAGAATTGTTAGATTCGTCTAGGGAGGGCGATGAGTGAAAAAAATAAGCCAGCACCAACGCAGAAATATTTAGACATCGAGCGGATTCGCGACGGGGTGGTAATACTTAAAGACGGACGACTACGTAAAATTATCCGCGCCAACCCGCTTAATTTTGATTTAAAAAGCACCAAAGAAAAAGAGGTAGCTACTTTTCAGTATCAAAACTTTTTAAATACTTTGAAATTCCCGATCGAAATTGTTATCCAATCGCGTCGGGTCGATTTAAGTGGCTACATCTCGAAAATTAAAGACTCAACCGCAAACGAAGTGAACGAACTTCTGCAAAAACAAGCTAACGATTACTTGGAATTTATCCAAACCTTAAGTAATGAGATTAATATTATGGATAAATCTTTTTATGTGGTGATCGGGCACGTGGCAAGGGGGGCAGTAGAAAAATCTACCTTAATCGATAAAATTTTGAGCCGAAAGAAAACCGGTCTATCGCACATGTCTGACGATGAGTTTAGTGAGTATAAAGAGGTACTTAACGAACGATCCAGAACTATTAGTAGCAGATTAAATTCGCTTGGAATTAGCACTAAAGAGCTAGAAACCAAAGAAGTTATCGAGCTTTTTTACAATACCTACAACCCCGAAGAGTCGTACACCCAGCATCTCGACGACCCTAACAGAGTTACCGCGCCGGTTATCGAACAAGGCAAACAACTGGTTGCCGACGCCTCTGCCCTTGGCGAGCCGCCGCCGCCACCACCGCCCAGCGACGCTACCTTAAACGTAAAACCACCAGCGCCGACCGACGTTGTCGCTCCGCAAGCGATGAAGCGGACCACTATCGGCGAGATATTTGGAAAACTTGGTATTAAACAGGGCCCGGCCAGCGCCGAAGAAGTATTTCGACAGGGTATCGCCAGCGTACTCGACATTATCGCCCCGGGGGGAATAAATATTACGCCAAATTATTTACAGCTCGGGAATTTTTACGTTCGGGGAATGTTCGTTTACACCTACCCGCGCTACTTGGAAACTAACTGGCTCTCCCCAATCATTAACTACGACGCAACTTTAGATGTCAGCCAGTTTATTTACCCAATCGAAACCAATGTTTTACTTGGGCAATTGCGCCGTAAAACTACCCAACTCCAATCGAGCTTAACGATCGAGGCGGAAAAGGGGTTAGTCCGAAACCCAGAGCTTGAAACTGCCATCGGCGACATCGAAGAACTTCGCGACACCTTGCAAAAAGGCGAAACTCGCCTGTTCCAATTTGCGCTCTACTTTAATATTTACGCCACCACCTTAGACGAACTAAATAAATTAACTAAACAATTCGAAGCGATTTTGGGTGGACAGCTTATTTACACCAAGCAAGCACTGCTTCAAATGGAGCAAGGATTCAATTCTACTTTGCCGCTTTTAAACGATCAGCTCGATATTGTTAGGAATCTAGATACCGCCTCGCTGTCTACAACGTTTCCGTTTACCTCCGCTGAACTTTCGCACCACGACGGCGTATTGTACGGCATTAATTTACATAACAGCTCGCTGGTATTATTCGATCGCTGGAAGATGGAAAACGCAAATCAGATTGTTTTCGCTAAATCCGGTGCCGGAAAATCTTACGCTGTTAAACTAGAAATATTGCGAACCTTAATGCTTGGCGCTGAAGCGATAATCATCGACCCAGAATCGGAATATAAAGTTATGGCGCAAGCTGTTGGCGGAACGTTTGTGGACGTGTCGCTAAATTCACAGCAAAAAATTAACCCGTTCGACTTGCCAAAATTTAGCACCGAAAACGGCGAGAGCGGCGAGCAAATATTAAGAGCTAACGTTACTTCGGTTCACGGATTAATTAGTTTAATGGCGGGCGGACTTTCGGCCGAAGAAGACAATTTGCTCGATAAGGCCCTTTACGAAACCTATGCCCTAAAAGACATCACTACTGACCCAGCAACCCACACCAACCCCGCCCCGGTAATCAGCGATCTGGTAGCAGTACTGCAAAATATGACCGGTACGCAATCGCTAGTTAATCGCCTCGCTAAATTTACCGAAGGTAGTTTTGCTAGTTTGCTAAATAGCCCTACAAATGTTGATATGGGCAATAAAGTAACCGTCTTTTCGATCCGCGATATGGAAGAAGAGTTGCGCCCGATCGCGATGTATTTGGTGCTTAACTACGTTTGGGCAAGGGTTAAAAGCGAACTGAAACAACGCCTACTAGTAATCGATGAAGGTTGGTTAATGATGCGCTACGAAGATTCGGCGAAATTCTTAAACGCGATCGTAAAACGGGCTCGAAAATACTACTTGGGTGTTACGGTTATCAGTCAAGACGTTAGCGACTTTTTAGATTCCAGCTACGGCCGATCGGTAGTAAATAACTCCTCAACGCAATTATTGCTAGGGCAAAGCACCGCCGCTATCGATAAGATCGCCGAAACCTTTAAATTAACCGACGGCGAAAAATTCTTTTTGACCGAGGCCGAAGTGGGGCAGGGGCTGTTTTTTGCCGGTAACAATCGTGCCGCCGTGCAAATAGTAGCGTCGTTCACCGAAGACCAAGTTATCACCACCGATCCGCGTCAGTTATTAGATTTATACGGCGCCAGCGGAGCGCCGGGTCAAAACCAGCAAGCAAATGGCTAATTTAAACGAGACAACACCGGAAACAGACAGCCCTGAAGTAGAAATTCCTGACTCGCAAGAGTCGCCGCCCCAAAATTCTTACAACCAAGGCGAAAAGAGTCAGTGGCTACGTAACTCACTTAACAGAATAAACCAAGGCAAACAAAAATCCACCGGCCCAAAATCGGCTGAATCAAAGGGCCCAACCAATATCGGCCCTAATAATTTAGCAGACAATTTGCGCGATAACGCAAAAGAAAAAGCCCAAGAGAAAGCCAAAAAAGAAGTTGCAAAAATCGCAAGGCAAAAAATTAAACAGGTAATTGTACAGGGCCTATCAAAAAACCCATACGTTTGGGGTGCGATCGGGATAATACTATTGATAATACTTATCATCGCGATTATTTTCGCGCTTTATGGGTTAGGTGGTAAAGCCGGTAAGGGCCCGGCGATTCATCCGGAAACTGCAGAGCAAAAAGAGCAAGCAACACTGCTAGCCGCACTGGGCGGAGACAAAATTTCTAACGATAAATTAGTGATCGATATTATCAACGACGAGAAAGAACGTTACCAAATGATTATCGATAACGCCAAAAAGTGGTCGCCGCAATTTAGCGCTTCAGCTACAAAAAAGAAAGACGAATTTTCCGCTAAACTCGACTTGTTACTAGCCGAAAAAGACACAAAAAAGCGTCTTGAAATTAAAAACGAACTTCAGGACGAGATGCTAAAGTTTGAAGGAACATTGCCGTTTGGGAAATGGATTAGCGAGATCGCAATTGGGCATAAAAACGTTGGGAGTTTGAATTTTTGCAAAATCGCAAAAAAAGCAACGGGGGTTGTAGTTAGAGAAACGGTAGCATGCGCTTCGTTTGTTTCAACAGTGCTATGGCAAGCCGGCGTACCAAATCCAATCCAGGCGTCGGTAGACTCGATCTGGAAACATAGCGCAACTAGAATTGTCGTCGATCGACCGTCAACAAAGAGTGCTAGTTACTACAAAGAAAACGAATTGAAATTGCGAGCGGGCGATATTATTTTCTGGGGTAACGGCGCCTGTAGCCCCGAAGGATCAGTGTTATTCGACCACGTTGGAATTTATGTAGGTAACGGTCAGGCGGTAGATAACAGCTCTTCCGCTAAAAAAATATTACAACGCGGCGCCGCTGATCGAGGTAGTTGTAGGGTATTTAACGGCGCTAAAAGATACGGGGCTAATCTATGAACAATAAATTCATCTGCCTAGCGCTTAGCTTACTAATAATCTCTCAATCGATATTCGTTTCTTACGTATCGATCCCCCAAAAAGCAAAAGCGAGCGAAGAAACGGAGATATCGCCGGAAGATAACCCAAGTTTTACTGGGGCAGTAGATTCAATTTACGATTTAGATTTGCTGTTAAGTGATTACAAAAAACTGGTGATCGCCCCCCAAGACGTTAACTCTATCCTTGATTATAAGGTCGACGTTCGCGTTACCGATTACTTAATTTATCTTGTCACGCCGATCAATCAAGGCGGCGCTGGTTTACCCTACGTTAAAGTCGCTCGGCTTTTGAAAAATTACGACACTAAGGGCGTCGGTAAGTACGATCGCGAAACTTTAAGCGCGCTCGAAGAAGATAACCAACTCGTATCAGCGCACAACACTGGGCAAGCAGTTGATATTAGCGAAGCCGGAAACGTTACTTGTAAGTTAATTGAAAAACGTCATGTTGGCGGCAATAAAACCAGATGGCAGGCGCCGCGACCGGTAAAGCTGGCCTGGCAAAGTCGCGACGGTATTGCCCGGATCCCAACTCCAACGGGTGCAAGTATTTTGGGTGTTGCGGGTTCGATGAGCGCGCAGAGCATATTAACCTATCTTAACGAGACCGGCGAGATGGACGATTATATCGATTACGTCCGCGGTTTAGATTTTGAAACGATTATGCTTTACGTCGGCGCCAATATTTTATTAAAAAATTACATCGGTGGCGATATAACGATCGATCCGCTCTCGGCAAACATCTTGGCGACGATGGGGTCACAGGCGATCACTCGAACCTTGCCCGGTTTGCCCGGTGGGATTATCGCGGCAAATCCAAAGGACAATATTTCACTTGCTATCGGTAAAGCAAAAACCGAAGATGCGCTCGGACTGTTACCGGGTAGTTTGCGAACGCTTGGTTGGAACGGCGTTTTGGAAAACACCGGAAAAAGATATTTGGAAGAGGTTTTTGGTCTACCTACACTATATTTAGAGACTAACTCGCTCGAACAGTTAAACAAGCTCGATACGGTGAAAGCGGCGCTGGATAATTTTAACGAGGATTATCAGCCAAATATCCTTTCTGGCGGCGGCGATATTATTTCTGTAATCGCTTCAAACCGAGGTGGCGCAAACAGAATCGACGACGGAATGAATGTGCCGGTAGGAACGATCGAATTACTAAAGAGAAACGACCAAAAAGCGTTTGTGCTTGCGGGGATAAATTTAGTTTCGACTGCCTTTAAGTTATCCGACGCCCAAAAAACAACCCTAACAACAGCGATCCAGGATGGTACCACCCCAAACCTTGACGCGAGCGCCTTTTCGGTTAGCGGCGCGCTCTCAAATGTTGCGCTCGAAAGTATGTTCTCCACAAATCACACAAACGCAAACGATGAGATGAGTCGACTTGGAAATCGTATGATCGCTGAAACACTAGATAACATAACCGGCAGCTCGTACGCGACCTTGATTGTCGACAAAATTACCAAAGCTTATTCAACCGGCAGCCGTATCTCAACCGAGGATTTATTATTAGAGATTGGGGCAACGGCGCTTGGGGTAGAGCTAGGGATCGAACAGAAAGACGCCGACAAACTCGCATCCAACCCTGGTGGTAGTTTGCTAAACGAGGTTGCAAAATTATTAAACGAATCGCTTGATTTGGCTACCGAGAACCAGTTAACAAGCGGTGATATCGCTGGAATCACGAATAGTAGTAGCCAATCAATAATCGAGAAAATCGGCGCCGATCAGGTTGATAAAGCGGTTAATTGGAACAACGGTACGGCGCTGCAAATTTTACACAAAGAAAAAACGCTTAAGGACGGATTTGAAGAAGCGTTCGCAAACGCCCTATCGGAAATTTTGAACTTACCGAAAGGATCGATTAGTCTTAAGGGCAATACCGTTGAGACTGCCGCACTTGCAGTAATCGAGCAACGACTTGGTTTGCCAGCGGGAACGCTTAAAGACTTCAAAAACGCCCAGGCGATATTTGAGAAAATCGGCAAAGAAAAATTCAAAGAATTGTTTGGCGTGGACGACCCGTCAAAAGTTCAGTTATTAAATTCTCCGATTGTTGAGGAAAAATTAAAGCTTTACGACGTTACTTTAGGGCTAGAACCGGGAACAATTAAGAAGTTTCTTAGCGGCGAGGAAAAAATCGAGAATATTATTAAAAGCGTGATCGAACAAAATAAACTGCAGTTTACCGCTTCAAATATTTGGAATTATTTTGGGCTCGACGAGCAATACCAACTTTCGGGCGAAGATTTTCAAAATATTATCACCGTATTTTTCACTGATGGCGAGAAAACTTCTCAAGATCAAAAAGAAAAAGCGATCGCTAGTATCCATAAAATTCTTGGGCGAACGATCGACTCAAAAACTCTTTTTGCCGCCGACACCATTTATAACTACATCACCGCGCCAAACAAAACCGATGCCACAAAAATTCTTTTGAACCAGGGAATTGCGATATTAGTTAAGGCGATCGGCGTAAATATCGAGGGCGTTGACGTTGAGATGCTTACCAGTGCGGCAAAAGATTTGCATAACGCTTTTCGTAACGGTACTGCCGAGCTGGAAAAATCCAGAAAAGAGCTCGACGAGTTAAGTAAAAAAGACCCCAAAAAACTAACCGCCGCCGAACAGAGGCGTTTAAACGAACTTAAGCAAAGCGTAGCGCTAAAAGTTTACCAAAAGGCGTTCGACGTATTAACCGACTTCTTTATCGACGCCACGGGTATCCCTAAGGAGTTTATCGACGACGCGCGGGCGTTTATAGCTGGCGATTATAAAACCGCTTTAGCCGGCGCTTCGTTTGCGCTCTGGGAAGAACTAGTAAATAAGTATCTGCCAACTGGGTCAAAATTAACCTACGCCGAGTTTAGAGATTCGGTAGACTTCACCGATTCCAGAAGAATCGACGAGCGTTACGAAAAACTGGTTAAAGAATCGGGCGATAAAAATCTAACCGACGCCGAAAAAGAGGAGTTGCGCCGACAAGCCCGAAAAGAACTAATGGACGAAACCAGAAAGCGAATCGAGTATCGAATTAGTGATGCCTTTTTGCGTAAACTTGACCCAAATATTCCAGCTGGATTCACAGAAATTATGATGCGCGGCACCCAGGAGCAAAAGGTGGAGTTGTTAGAGCGCTGGGCGATCAATCAATTAGATAAGAAATTAAGCGAGCTCGACCCAACCTACATCCCAGGAACGTTAGAAAAAATTTACAACGGCTCGGCCGAAGAAGCGCAACGGGCGCTATTAAACCAGCTTATCGCCAAAACCGGAATTAGCTTAAACAT
Organism: Candidatus Berkelbacteria bacterium; assembly: GCA_016213365.1. Classification (GTDB taxonomy): domain Bacteria; phylum Patescibacteriota; class UBA1384; order 2-12-FULL-50-11; family 2-12-FULL-50-11; genus JACRAP01. Next base: position 8,446 of record JACRAP010000022.1, on the reverse strand, counting down.
CGGCCCGCTAAATGTTTCAGAAACTGCTGATTATTTAAGATATTTGATCGCCCCAAACTCGCAAAGAAGCCAATTTTATACCGATTCTAAATACAGCACCATGTGGGCGTCGGTTGATAAGTGGTTCGCAAGTTTAATCGGCACCGGTAATTTGCCAACTGGGTTTAGTAAATCCGTATTCTACGCCGCCCAAAACAACTGGAATCTTAAGGCCGAACTAAAAGACGCTAACGGCAAGGTGATCGTCGCCTCGTTACAGTCTTTGGGCGAAGAATTCTTAGTGTCGACCTTAACGAGGTGGGGCGATAAGGCACTCGGACTGCCAACTGGTAGTGTTTATCGAATTTACCAGGGCGTAAAAGCAGTAAGTGATGCCAGTAGGGCGTATCACGCCGCAAAGGCACTTGGCGATACAACAAAAATTACTGCCGCGAGCAAATCGCTTGCTAACGCCCAAGCCGAACTCACGATGATAGCGATTACGATTGCGCTTAACGCCTGCTCCGCCTGCCAGCAATTATTTGCTTCTATCGACCAAGCTTTGGCCGCCCCACCTGGTTTCACAAACGCGCTTGTTAGTGGAATTATCGCCATGGCGCTGGGTCTGGGTCCAGCAGGGCTGATTGTCGCCGCCGCGATTTACTTATTTGGAGTTTACAAAGTCGAATACCTCTGCCCGCTACCGCCAAAAGATCCGTACGCGCTTGCCGGATACGATAACAGCTACGACATTTCTACGGTCGGTTACCCGATCGATCCAAACAAAACCGGTCTTGTATCTGGCTCGCCGAGCGACGGACAAAATCCGTTCGATTGGGACGATAATATCCCGTTCTCCGACGGTAATAATCCAGAACTATGGATGGGCTGGGCGAGATATTACGTCGGTTATATTCTCGACAAATCGTTAAAATATTCTGAAGCTAAGTCTAGCCGCGATAAAATCAGACAACTGATTACTTACCGGCAAGCCAACGCCGAGTTCTTCGCCGTTCAAAAAGCAAGCGATGGGGTAAAGAACCTACTCGAGGCGGCATTTGACGACGACGTTAAAGAAAACGAATACATAGGCATAGGTTTCTCACAACGATCAACAAAAACCACCGACTGGGTACACGCCACGTTTGGAGGATTATATTAATGAAGAAGTCTGTTGGTGGAGTGGTAATAATTGTAGTGATAATCTTGCTAATTCTAATGGTAGCGTTTGGGGCAATTTTCTCTTTGATAATTTTCGGATCATTTAGAGGGGGAAAGTTGGATAAGCCAATTGGACTTGGTGGGAGAGAGGGTGGTTGCACTATGACTGATAGCTCTTTTTCAGATACATCGATCGCAGACGAACCAGATGAAGTTATTAAAACACTTAAAAGTAAGTACGGCGATAAAATCACCAAGGTTGAAAAAAATGTTCGTGAAGTTCTTGCTAAAGGTAAACAGATGCGGCTAAACCCCGCCATTGTTATTGGGATGTGGAACGGGGAGTCGAGTTTTAGAGAAGATCTACTTAAAGACGCTTTTGGTTTTGGAAATACCGATGCTGGTAGTTTGCCGGGAACGAGCGGCTGGGAGGCGGAACTAAACGGCGTATATAGCCGACTCGCCGCTTCCAGAGACAAGTCCGGCGTCTACGTTCGGCCAGAAGGGGAAGATATGCTCACACGGCTTTGGTACAACTACAGCACCGCTCTAAAACTTGCTTACGACGCTGCCGGCGGTAAATGGGTTGAGGGTACTTCGGTAGAGTTTCAGGGTAGAACTTACGATGACCCAGTGGGGAGTAGGTTGGGGGTTATTAGGATGTTAGTCCCAAGCCAAGTAGTCTGTAATACGCTGGTTGCCGGCGTTAGCTCGGGCGGTAGCACTTACACCGGCGACGGCTTAAGTACCTGCCCTAACGTAACACCGCACATGTTGCCGGTTAATAAAGATCCAAACGGTACGCCGAGGGTAATAATAATGCACTATCTTGGATCGAAGGGGGTTGGTGGCGACCAAGTTTTCACTGCCGATGATATGTATCAACTTTCCCTAAGAGGGATTAAGGGGCAGGACTCTCGGGTGGTGTACGTCCACTATGTAGTCACTCAAAGCGGTAAGATCGAACAGCAGTACCCAGAAAACCGATCGGGAGCTGGCGCCGCTGGCTACAACCAACCAACTAGCGATTACGGCGCTGGTGCGATATCGCTTCATATCGAGAACGAAGGGCATTTCGAATCAAGATTTAGCAATCTCCAATACACACAGGCGCAACTTCAAGCTAACATTGAGTTAGTAAAGTGCTTACAAGAAAAGTTCTCGATCGCAAAAAACGATGTAATTAGCCATAAAGAAGCGGATCGCAGACAGGGCGTAACCGGTCGAAGATCCGACCCGGGTGAAGAGTTTATGAAAAAAATAATGAACGCGCTATAAAATGAATACGAAAAAATTATTACTAATACTGGGGGTTGTGGTTGTAGCGTTTATTGCAATACTAATTTTTGGTCGCGGCACGGTAATATTTGAGGTTAGTAAAAATAATAAGTTTAACAGCGGTATGGTTGCGAGTTTTAGCCACGATAAATACAAAAACCCTAAAAGTATCCCCGTAACCGTAAAGCTTCGCCCCGGCAGACATACGGTTGAGTTTAAAGCAAGTGGCGCACAAACGTATATCGAAAAAGTTTGGGTTTTGCCGTTTAGCCAAAAAACGGTTTTAGTCGAGTTTGCCGAAGATGAGATTCCCAATAGATCAGATATCGACGAGATTCCTTACATATCGTTGTTCCCTAAAGAAACTGGTGATTACTTAATTACTGTTGAGATTACCGGCGAAGTTGGCAGTAGAAAGGCAAAAGAAATAACTATTTGGGTGTTGCACCGTTTCACTTCGCCGTCCGATGGTCAATTATATATCAACGAACGCAACCAAGCCGTAAACGAGGCCAAAAAGTGGCTCAAACAAAACAATATCCCAAGTAATATCCCGATTATAATTACCGAAAAACCACCGGCGATTTAAATTTTAACTATTATTTTAAAACCCTCTGCTATCTGCGCGCGTAGCTTACCTATCTTCCCCCTTAAAAACTGCGCTTGCGGGGCGTTAGTGCAATAAATGGTATATGTATTGTTTACAAACACAACCTTCGTCTGTTCGTCGAATTCGTCCGTAACATACTTCTCTAATTTATGCGCTAAATAAATACGCATTAAACTTTGTGAGTGCGGTGAGTTGTTTAAAAAATCACTAACGCGTTCGATGCTCATAGCTGTATATGCTCCCAATTTTCGATTAGTTTATCGCCTTCGATCTGGGTTGAGATTATTTGATCTTCTTTGTTGATGTGACTTAATAGAATTTCTCTATTCACCTCGTCTAGCTCTGAAAATATATCGTCCAAAAGTAGAATCGGCTCGTTTTGTAGCGACTGTTTTAGATATTTTAATTCAATTATTTTTAAAAGCATTATAATCGTTCTAGCTTGCCCCCTTGAGGCGAATTTTCGAGCGCTGCGTTCGTTTATGTTAATTATTAAATCGTCTCTATGTGCCCCGAATAAATTTTGGCTTAATTTTATCTCGTCTTGGATCCCGTCTTCAATATCGATATTTGATTGCTCGTAAACCACATTAATCGCCAGCTGTTCGCTAACTCGCCAAGATTTTTGAGTAAGTTGTTCGTTGATAAATTCGATTAATTCCAAGCGACTAGTGCGAATATAGTTGGTGGTTTTTTCGAGTAGCTCGTTCCAGGGCATTAAGTCGCCTAGCTTTGCGTTTCCAACTTTAATTAGAAAAAGTAATCTAGATCGTTCTTTTAAGACTTTGTGAAAATCTAGGTACTGTAACCGAAATTCCCTACTAACTTGCCACAAAACGCCGTCTAAGAATTTTCGCCTTAACATCGGCATCCCCAAAACCACCTCAACGTCATCGGGTATAAATAAAACGGTCGGCATAACGCCGATCGCATCGAGTAGCGCTGTTTTTTTACCGTTTAACGAGAGTTGCTTTTGATTAGTTTTCTCTAAGTTTTGGCCGTAAAACAATTCTAATTTCGCGTCGTCTAGTTTCGCGCTAATTCTAAAAAAATTGGCCTCGAAATTTATTAATTCGTCCAACTTACTAGTTCTAAAACTTTTGCCGACGCTCAAAATCCTTATCGCTTCAATTACGCTACTTTTTCCAGTTCCGTTTTTGCCGATTATTACGCTTTTAGTTTTAAGGTTGAGCTTTAAGTCTGTTACCGATCGAAAATTTTCAAGATCGAGTCCCGCAAGACTCATTTTCTATTCACCGCGAAGCGGCATAACTAGGTATAAATAGCGCTCGTCAAGGTGCGCACGCACCACCACCGGGCTTTTTTGATCGATAAACTGGAGTAAAACATCGCCGCTTAAAACCGAAAGAATATCTATTAAATATTGAGCGTTTACCGAAATTTTAAAGTCTGTGTCTGATTTTTTTGCTAGTGTTATTTTATTACTATTATCACCCAGCACCGGTGAAGTCGCGGTAATTATTAAGTTATCTCCTTTAATTTCAAGATTAGTGCTAAACGCTGAATCCCTAGAAAATAAACTTGCCAACTTCAAACTTTGTAGTAATACCTGTGAATTTATTGCGACTTCTAAGCTGTGTTTTTTTGGGATAATACTTTCAAACGCTGGGAAGTTTCCTTCGATTACTCTTGTGATTAATTTTGTATCACCTACTTGGGCGCAACACTGATTTTGAGCGAGTGAAAGCGTTACCTCTTCGTTTAACGGCAAAATTCTAAGTAGTTCCTGTAATGATCTTTTTGGGATAATGAACTGCGAATCTTTACCTTGTTTGATTGTAATAACGCTTTTAGCTAGTCTATAACCATCGGTCCCAACGATCGTTAAGTTATTACCTTCTATTTTAAATAATAAGCCAGTAAGTATCGGTCTAGTTTCGTCGCTGGCGCTAGAAAAAACAGTTTTATTAATCGCGTCGCTTAAAACTACTGAAGACATTGTTGTTGTAAAATCGTACGCAACTTCTGGTAGGGTTGGGTAGTCTTCAGCCGCCATACCACGAAGTGTTGCGTCGTGATTAGCGGAATTTATTTTTATTATTAAATCATCATTACTAATCGTTACGATTTTATCGGTATTATTTTGCAGATATTCAGTTAGTAGTCTTGCTGGGATTGTTACGGCACCACTACTTTCACCTTCGCCATTTATATTAACCTCTAAAGTTTGTTCTAAATCGGTTGATCTTATTAATAAATTATTACCATTAACTACTAAATAAATATTTTGAAGAATAGGTAAAGTTGAACGAGTACTCGCTAAACGAGAAACAATATTTAAGTATTTTAGGAGTTCTTCTTTTTGTGTTGTGAATTTCATTTTCTTTAATATAGTTAGTTTTATATTTATATATTTAGTAGTTATTATAAGAGGTGTTAATTTGTGGAGTGTTTGGGTTGGGGGTTGTTAATAAACTTTTAATAACTGTGGATAAGTTGTTGAAAGATTGTCGGATGCCCATTAAACCAGTTATACCAAGAATGGCGCAACTGTAAAGCGAAATTAAACTGTAATTTATCCACAAGTTATTCACAACTCTAACTCCTTATTAATATTTTTAATATCTTCCTCGGTTTGAGCGGATTTTTTAATTTGTTGTTCCATTTTATTTACCCCGTACATAATTGTGGTGTGGTCTTTGCCGCTTAAGACTTCGCCGATTTGGGGGTAAGACAATTTACAGCGCTCGCGTAAGATATACATTACGATTTGTCTTGGGTAAACCAGCTCTTTTAATCTCTTACTGCCTAAAATATCGGCGGTATTAATCCCAAAGTATTCTGCGACGACCTTAATAACTTTTCTACTTGAAATATTAGTTTCTTTTTGTCCGGAAAACTCTTTTAAGGTTCGCGCCGCAAATTCTTTGGTCAGCTCGATCCCTTCTACGTGGGCAGCCATTACTAATTTTGTGAGCGATCCTTCTAGCTCGCGGACGTTACTAGTTATTGCAGTAGCGATATAACTTAACACCTCGTCGGGGATTGTCAGTCCACGCTCCATAGCTTTTGCGCTGATAATCGCCATCCGGTTTTCGAAGTTTGGGGTTTGGATATCGGCGATCATCCCCCAACCAAATCTGGAGACAAGACGATCTTCAAGGTTATTTATTTCTTTTGGTACACGATCGGAAGTGACGATAATTTGTCTGTTTGTTTGATGCAAGGCGTTGAAAGTATGGAAGAATTCCTCTTGCGTACCCTCTTTATTAGACAAAAATTGAATATCGTCGATTAGTAGAACGTCGACTGTTCGATACTTCTTTTTAAAGTCGTTAATGGTTTTGTTTTGAATGGAGTGGATAAATTCGCCGGTAAAAGTTTCGCAGGAGGTATAAATTATCTTCTTTTTGGGGTTACTTTTAATTATTTCATTAGCAACAGCGTGCATAAGGTGAGTCTTACCAAGGCCAACTCCGCCGTAAATAAAGAGCGGGTTATAAGTTGTTCCAGGTTTTTGGGCGACCGCTTCGGCGGCGGCAAAAGCAAGGCGGTTGTTGTTCCCCACAATAAAAGAATTAAAAGTATAGTTACGATTTATGGTTTCGTTTTCTTCGGTTTGCTCGTTTTGGGCTGCTTCTTCGCTAATGGTTTGTAGTAGCGGCGGCAAGTCTTCGTTTGTTGCTTTGGCGCCGGCGTCGCGAATTACAATATTTAACTGCTTAAAATCTTTACTTAATTCACTGAGCAAACTAATAATTTCAGTCTTCAAATTTTTATCTAACCACTCTTTGGCGTAGTAGTTTGGCACGGATAGATTAAAAATTCCGCCGTCGTTACTTAAGAATTTAACTGGCTTTAACCAGGTAACGTAATTAGGCCGGCTAATTTTCGCTTCTAGTTTTTCAACAACTTGCTGCCAGATAGTTGAGCTCATAGTAATCTGAAAATACTCGACTTTTCCACAGGGGTAAAGGGGCGGTTGATTTTTTTGCGGTTTTTAAGGTAAAATAGACACATGAAAAGAACACTGCAAAGAAATAAACGCAAGCGCCAAAAAACTCATGGCTTTTTTTCGCGTAAGTTCGGCAAGGTTCTAAAATCTCGCAGAGCGAAACTTCGCGCTAGACTATCTGCTTAAATGCTTAAGGCGATTTACCGCCTAAAAAAGAACGCCGAATTTGAAGCGGTTTATCAAAACGGCGTTAAATCAAAATTTGGTCCGCTTTTAATTACGGTTATGCCAAACGATCTTGAAAATAGTAGGATCGGCATCGTTGTTAGTAAAAAAGTTTCGAAACTCGCAACAAGGCGAAATTATTTAAAGCGACTAATAAGAGCTTACGTTGGATTGCCGCAGCAGAACTTCGACGTTGTAATTTCGGTGCTGTTCGATCCGCAAGAAAAAACGAGCGAACAAATTCGAACCAACCTATCTAAATGGGCGCGAAGTTTGTAATTTGGTTAATCGGTATTTACCAAAAAACACTATCACCGGATCACGGGTTATTAAGATATTTTTTTGTGCACGGCGCCTGTCGGTATCACCCAACCTGTTCTAACTACACCAAACAGGCGATCGAGCGCTATGGTTTAAGAAAAGGATTTTTGCTAGGATTATCAAGAGTATCGCGCTGTCATCCTTGGGGGAAAAGCGGTTACGACCCAGTTAAATGAAAGAATTAATTAAAACTATTTTATACAAGCCACTATTCAACCTGTTAGTATTTTTAGCGTGGCTAGTGCCGGGGCACAGCATCGGTTGGGCGATTATTGGTATTACTATTATTGTTAAAGGATTGCTTTGGAAATTATCGCTTAAAACCCTGAAAGTTCCGCTAGAAATGAACCTGCATCGCGACGAACTCAAGCAGTTGCAGGAACGACACAAAGATAATCGTAACGCCCTGGCTCAGGCCCAAATGGCTTTTTATAAAGAAAAGGGAATTAATCCGCTGGCCGGCTGTTTACCGCTGTTAATCCAATTACCGATTTTACTAATTTTGTACCGTGTTTTTATTGTTGGCTTAAACGATCTTCGCCCGGATTTAATTTATTCGTTCACCCCGCATTTAGACACGCTTAATACGATGTTTTTTGGGATCGATTTAAGTAAGCCGGATCCTTATTTTATTATTCCGGCGCTGGCGGCCCTGTTGCAGTTTTTGCAAACCAGACATATGCAGCAGTTAAATCCACCGATCGGCGATCCTAAAAAAGATCCCGCGGTGATGATGAATAAGCAGATGATGTATCTGTTCCCTGCGATGACTTTCTTTATTTCGTTCAAATTCCCAGCAGGGTTACCGCTTTACTGGGCGGCTTCGACGGCCTTAACTTGGGTCCAGCAAATTTACGTTCAAAAAACCTTTAAGCCAGAAGCAAAGGCGAAGGTGGTTGTGAGAAGTAAGAAGAAATAGGTGGCGTTAGACCAGCTTAGTTTTTTGAGATTTGATT
>JACRAP010000021.1 GCA_016213365.1 Candidatus Berkelbacteria bacterium | reverse complement strand
AGCCATATTCGCGGCGTCGACGCGATCGTGGAAGTAGTTAGGTCGTTTGATGATCAAAATATCATTCATGTTGCGGGCATTGTCGATCCAGAAGACGACATTTCAACTATTAACACAGAGTTACTGCTTGCCGATTTAGAACAAGCCACCAAGGCCGTAAAACCGCTAGAAGACCGAGTAAAAAAACAAGACAAAGAAGCGGCTGGGCAGTTAAACTACTTAAATAAAGCGATCGAATTATTAAATAATGATATACCGCTTCGCACCGACAAATCCTTATGCACAGAGCTGAAATCGTTTAATTTCCTTACCGCAAAGCCGCTGTTATACGTCGCCAACGTTGGCGAAAAAATCAACGACAATTATATTGAAATAATCAATTCCCACGCTCAAAAAGAAGGTGCTGGACTAGTAGTTCTTTCTGTCAAAACAGAACTAGAAATTATCGATTTAAACGAAGCGGAGCAAGCGGAATTTAGGGAGTCGCTTCATATAAAGTCGGGCTTAAGCGAGTTAATTAAAGCTGGATACGAATTACTAAATTTACAAACTTTCTTTACCGCCGGACCAAAAGAAGCGCACGCGTGGACGATCACCAAAGGCACCAAAGCGCCGCAAGCAGCCGGCGTAATCCATACCGATTTTGAGCGGGGTTTTATTCGGGCGGAGGTTTTTAGCGTACAAGATTTGCAGGAACTCGGGAGCGAAAAAGTAATTCGCGAAAAAGGCAAACTTCGAAGCGAAGGCAAAGATTACGTAATGCAAGACGGCGACGTTGTAGAATTTTTGTTTAACGTTTAAAAGTGTAAAAGCTCGTGATTTTCGCTGAGCCACTGCTCGGCTTTTTTAAAATTTGGGTAGTAATCCTCGACTAATCGCCAAAATTTACTTGAGTGGTTCATATGGGTTAAGTGCGCTAGTTCGTGATAAATAACATAGTCGCTTACCCAATCGGGCGCTTGGATCAACCGCCAGTTTAGCGAAATGGTATTTCTACTGGTGCACGACCCCCAACGTGTTTGCTGTGAGCGAATAGTTACGGCAACAACATCGCGATCAACTAAATCGCAGAGTAATTTTGTTCGTTCACTTAGATACGCTTTTGCTTGAAGCTTGTACCATGCTTCAATTTGTTCTCGAATTTCGCTGTCGTCTTCGCGCTTGGCGCTAACAATAATTGAATCCGTACTAATTTTGACCGATTTTTTAGCTGAAATTTGAAGCTTGAAATGATATCTTTTACCGCGAAATAACAGAACTTTTGGTTTTTCGGTTAGAGCTCTTCGCTTTAATTTTATCTCGCTAGTTTTCTCTGTTATCCAATCTTGATGCTTACTAACGAAGCTTTTAATAACAAAATTTGGTGTTAGCGGATGACACGTAACAACTACTTTACCGTCTGTCATAACACGCAGTCGAATCGTTTTAGCACTGCGAACTTTTTTAATAGTAATATCGGCTAGCATTAGCTAATACTAAGTTACATCGGCCAGGAACTCAATATTCTATTATTTCTGCGCAGTGGACGGGATTTCTCGTTCGCCTGCGGCGAACTCGACTTCTCGTGGCTTCGCCACTTCGCAGTTGCACCCGCTCGCGGGTTCAATCATTAACCACAATAACGAAAATAACCCCGACTTACGTCGAGGTCATTTCCGTTAGCGCAGTGGACGGGACTTGAACCCGCGACCCCCGCCGTGACAGGGCGGTGCTCTAACCAACTGAGCTACCACTGCAATAAACCAATTTTCTCAAATTTTACGGATAAATTCCAGAGCTTAATAGCCAATATAGTATTTAATTTGATGTTTCTTTAAGGTTTCAGCGTACCATTCGTCGTACGTTTGATAGTTATTACCGGTTTTTTCCGTAACTTGTATGATATGAAACCCAAAGCGCGAATATACCGGTTCGCTAATTGCGTTTACCGCTAACTTAAATGCCGCGTCCTCGAAACTTTGACTTATTTGTAGAGCAAGCTCACCTTTTGTCCAGCTTCCCAACTCTCCGCCTTTGTTTTTAGTCTTTAAGTCTTGAGAGTACTTTTTGGCAACATCGCCAAACGCTTTTTTTTGTTTTAGTTCTTCGATCGCTTGTCTTGCGATTTCAACAGGCCCATTAATTAGAATATGTCGCACCTTTACTTTAGTTAAGACAGTATTTTTTACTTTTTCCTTTAATATTCTTTCTGCAAGCACCGCCCTAAAGTCTGATACACTCATCCCGTAGAGCATTTTTATTTGGTTAACAAAATCTTTAGTTTGGCTTTTTTGAGCGTTGTATGCGCTGTCTAGTTCCGCTTCGCTAACACTTACCGCAAATTCCTTAGCAGTAATTAAAATTATCTGATCCTCAACCAAACCTTCTAAAACTTGTTTTCTTAATTCAGAATCCGTTGGCGGACGCGAATCAACGGATTTTGGAGCTTGAGCGCTAAATGTGTTCAAAAATCGTAAACGTTGAAGAAACTTATGGCTCCAAATATAGGTGGAGTCAACTTTAGCGGCCGGTAATGGGTATAGTGTTGCCAGAGTTTCGCTAAAACGACTCTCGCTACTCTTAGCATAAATTAGCGTTGCCCCAGTAATTCCAAACGAGATGTAAAGCACAATAATTAAAACAGCTAGATCGACAAAAATCATGGCAGGATTTTTTAGGTGTCGTTGAAACAGCGCTTCGATAAACGGAATGTGTAGTCGGGACCAATTTACAATCCTTGAACTAATCGATCTAAAAATATTTATTATCCCAACAAAAATCGCCCCTATACCTTGTAGAATTGCTTTCATTAACTTATTAAATGAGGAAAGTTTGCCCAAATTATCGCCCCCATAATAACGATAACAGTTAGGGAAACAAAAACAATCTGCCAAACAACGCTTTTTAGTGGGATGTCCTTATCGATAAATAAGTATTGCCAAACCAAATAAAACATCGCCCCCGAAAGTAAGGTTCTGCTAAAAAATGACACCGGCCAAAACGAGAAAATTAATAGGGTTTGTGATGCAATAAGTCCCAGCACAACCCAATACACGATCGGATGTTTCAGCTCTTGATGGGTTGGCGTTACAAAAAAGTTTCCAATAGCAGTAATTGATAATAGGATAATCAACATCATTAATAGAGAGAGTTCTCTATTGGCTTGATAGCGATGAGCCACGGCCATTATTAAAAACGTTAAACAAATTAAGGAAAAATTTCGGTCGCTTTTTATAATAACTAAAGTCGTAAATAATCCGAGCGCAACTAAGGCGTACTGCGAATTCACGTTAGGCAAATAAGACCAGAGCGCCCCTACGCTCGCAAAAGTTAGAACAATCAACGAAACCGAAACAATGTAGTTAATTGCAAACTCTTTACTCAAAAAAATATTTCTATTCATCTTTCAAGTAATCGGTGCCAAGCGTAATAGTAATATCGGATTGGGGAGTTATCGTTGCGCTAACTCCTGTTGCGTTAAGTCTTAACTTCAATAAAGACACCGTATATGGCATATCGTTATTTTTTGAAACGGTTGTATTGTTCTCAATTTCGGCTGCTTCGATGTTACTTACAACAACGTAACCGGCGTTTGTAAGTGTTTTTTTAAGGGAAATTCCGCTATCAGAATTACCAGTTGCGTTAACAATGGTGATTTTGGCGCCTTCTTTAATAATATAAGGTTCGGGCATTATTGAAATTACTTTTTCGTGGATTGCGCTGTAATTTGTTAAACCTAATTTTGGTGCTAAATAATACGTTCCCAATGTATATGCTTTAAGTAAACCAGTTTCGGCGTTATTATCTAGAACATAATTCGTCCCATCTTGACTGCTGGATTTTGTTACAAGCTCAAGAAGTTTACTCATTTCCGATAGACTTAGATCGGTTCGTAGGTGCGAACCCGCAATAGAGATTATGTCAGTAATTTTTTTAGGATTAGATAATACACCGACGCTAATTAACTTTTTTGTTAATTGCCCCATTACTTCTTGCTGTCGTTTTGATCTACCAAAATCGTTATCACAGGTTCCTTTTCTGCATCGTACGTATTTTAACGCCCCGGAACCGTCTAAATCGTGGGTTCCAGCGCTAAGATAATAACCGCACGCCTTCGATGGGTTGTCAGAGCAGGGGTACTGGCTATCCGATAAAGATTTTTCGGTTGTTACTGTTACGCCACCAACTGCATCCACGATTTTTACCAATCCCATAAAATCAACTTTGGCAAAGTAGTGGACATCGATTCCTAAAACCGTCTCTACCACACTCTTTAACGCTTTAGCGCCGTAATCTATTCTGGGATTACAGTTATTTGTTTCAGTTGGGCAGTACTTCGAGCTACCTAAATAAATTGCGTTAATTTTTGACATATAGCCCGTAGGAGACTTTACGTATAAATCTCGTGGTAGCGAGATCATGCTCATAGTATTATTAATCGGATCGATCGAAACTACTTGAATCGTATCCGTTCCACCTTGTTCAGCTAACCCAATCGCTAAAACATTTATTCGAGTTTGGCCTTCTTTTTTTAGTTGATCTGGGGCTATCGAACCGTCTTGGAGAAACGAAGGCCTCTCGCTGGTGTTTGCGCTAGTGATATTTCTGATTGCGATCGCACCAGTTGCGGCGATCCATCCAACTACTCCCAAAACAGCAAAAACCAGTAACCAAATTACTATTTTTATTCTTTTTTTACGCTTGGGGTTTTTATTGCCGACAGACTGATTGTGGGCACGCAAAATTTCTTCCATTAATTCAGTTTAACAATTATTTTTACTTGCGAATAGCTAGGCGTTTGGGATTACTTGCTTAACGATTTTAAAGTCTTTTTCGCCGCTCTCTAACTGGTTAACAGAAGTTTCAAAGCCATTCTCCAGTTCGATAATTGGCTTACCGTTTAACCATGCTAAAGTATTAACGCTCACTAACCCCATTCTAATACCGGTTAAAGACGGTCCGTTTTTTACTACTGCCAGTGCGTCCAAGTCTTTGAGTTGGACTGAGTTTTTGCTCAAAAATTCGTCTAATTCTTGCTGAAGATCTTGGGCCTGTTTGTTGATCACTTTTTTAACAGTACTGGTTGATTGCACGATTAAAGCTAAGCGGATTTGTTCGCGCTCGCTGGTATCAAGCGCTAAAATTTTCGGATAAAGTAATTCGACGTTTTTTGGCATCAATTATTTCTATTAATATCTCTTTTGTGTTAGGTGGTAATTCTTTTTTTGCAATTTCTGGCCACTCAATAATTGTAATTATATCTTTTCGGTTTCGATACTCCGACCAATCTAAATCACTTACTTCACCTTCGCTTAAACGGTAAAGATCGATGTGAATTATTTCTTTAATCTTTTTGCTGTTAATTTTGTAACGATGTTCTAAAACGTAAGTTGGGCTATTGACGGTGCCGCTGTAGCCAAAAACCCTAGCAACTTCACGTGTTAAAGTAGTTTTACCGGCCGCTAACTCACCCTTTAAAGCCAAAAAATCACCCGGTAATAATTGCTTGCATATTTTTTTGGCAATTTTTGGGAGTTCGGTTTCGGTATATTCGAGCTGCATGTGGTTATTATACCTTATGCGTCGAAGAAATTAGCTTTTTAATAAAACTTTCAAAACTAATTCCAGCCGCTTTGAACTCTTTGTTTATTAAGGAAGTCTCGGTCATTCCCGGTAAGGTATTAACTTCAAGAAAATATAATTCTTTTTCACTTGCGATCCAGTCGATTCGACAGTATTGCCCAATTCCAAGATGTGAAAAAATTTTACACGAAACGTCTTTAATTTTTCGCTCTAAATCATCAACCATTTCTGCCGGACAGATTTCTATTGCGCCATTTGAGGTCGAGTACTTTGCTTCGAAATCAAAGAATGTTTTATTATGAACTATTTCAACAATTGGTAACGCTTGAACGTCGCCAAAGAGATTTGTTACAGCACAAGTAAATTCGCGCCCTTCAATAAATTTTTCAATTATGATTTCACCGTTTTCACTTGCGTTTTTTGCCTTAGTAACGGCGGAAGAGAGATCTTCCGCAGACATAACTTTAGTTATACCAAAGCTTGATCCTTGAGCGCCTGGCTTTACAATTACGGGGAATTCTTGCGGGTTTGTAATTGTTTCAGGGGAATTAATTCCAATTTTCACAAGTTCTTTTTTTGTTTTTTCTTTATTAAAACAAAGCTCGGAAGTGGTAGAAGATGATCCAGTATATTTAATTCCGTGTTCTTCCAAGATCTTTTGTATCCTCCCGTCTTCACCGAAAGTGCCGTGCAGTGCGATTATCGCTATCTCGGGACGTATTAAATTAATCTGTTCTAGCCAACCGCTATTTGCTGGGTCAATTATTTTATAATCAACTCCAAGTGATTTTAAGGCCGATTCAATAGTCTTTGCAGTTTTTAAAGAGACTTCACGCTCTAGAGAATCTCCACCACCTAAAATTACAATCATTTTTGAATTATAGCTCAATTTAAGGTTTATAATATGTTTATGAACTTACAAAACAAAGCATATTTTGCCGGTGGGTGTTTTTGGGGGATGGAGGAGCTGTTCCGTGCGTTGCCGGGCGTTGAATCAACGCAAGTTGGCTATACCGGCGGTTCTGTAGATAATCCGACTTACGAAAATCACACCGGCCACGCCGAGGCGCTTGAGATAACTTACGATTCGTCAAAAACAACGTACAAAAACTTGTTAGATTTCTTTTTTCAGATTCACAATCCAACTACATTAAACAAACAAGGAAACGACGTTGGAGACTCTTACCGATCGGCAATATTTTATCAAAATGAAACAGAAAAAATTGAGGCGCAAAACTTTATAGAAATTGTAAACGCTTCAAAGCGCTGGCCGCGACCGGTGGTTACTTCGCTCGAGCCATTCACGAAGTTCTATAGCGCCGAAGATTATCATCAAGATTATCTACAAAAATATCCAGATGGGTATACGTGTCATAGGATATATTTTGGGAGTTATTTGAGTTAATGATGGCCAGCAATGTTTTTAAATTCGTTAATTTTCTAAACGATCAAATTATTATTTTATATTCTGGTTAATCCTGTCAGCTAAAACTGGCATATAGAATGGTTTGTAGTCATTTTCTCCGATAGGAATATAGTCGTTAAAAGATACGACTTTATGAATAGTTATCGATTTAGTATATTTTTCATTGCAATTTTTTCTGTATTCAGACTCCGCGAAATCTTTAAGTGATTCTATGGCGCTTGGGGTTATGTTGTATGGAGATATAGCAGTTTCAGAAAATTTTGTAGCATCTTTATTGCATCTTTTTGCATTAGAAGCGCTTGCAACTAAGTTGTAAGAAATAATTGTTAAGAGTAATGCTGCTAACAAAATTATTATTAATTTCATGTTTAATTGTAATTATTTTAACATAGTTTCCCGGGCAGGGAGGCTTCCGGTACTTCGTACCGTCAGAAATGGCTCGACAAGCTCGCCATAGCGAACCCCTCGGCAAAGCCGAGGGGTTCGTCCTGCGGGAACAAAAAAATACGCCGATAGCGTATTTTTTGTTCCCGGACAGGGATTACCCTCAGTCCTTCGGACTTCGGTATATCT
>JACRAP010000020.1 GCA_016213365.1 Candidatus Berkelbacteria bacterium | reverse complement strand
TTAGCTATTTTGCTATTAGCTTATTTTTTCAGGGCTCAGTTCTGATTTTAGCGCGCGCATATTTCGCTAAAAGCGATACGATTCGGCCAACGCTCTTTAGTATTTTCTCGTTACTTAGCGCTTGGATTTTTGCCAAAACTATCAGCGAGCCAGCTGGAATGGGAGTAGCTGGGCTGGCCTTAGCGTTTTCAGTAGGATCGATGATTAACGCAACGCTTTTATGGCTCGGTTCAGGATTACCGCTTAGACAAATTTTAAGGGATTCAAACAATCACTCAAACTTTTTACCGATTATCGTTTGCTCGTTTATCGCTGTAATTGCCGCGATTGGGATAAGAAGCATCTTTGATTTGTTTTGGGTTAGTTTGCCCGGAACCAGAACAAACGTTCAGCTCTTAATTACGTTATTAACTGGTTTTGTTGTGTCCGGCGGTGTTTACTTGGCGCTTGCAAGTGTGTTTAACTTGGAGCAATGGCAGCTAATCAAGGACCGGAAGAATTCTATAGAGAAGTAGACAGTTTCAGACATCAACGCGGCTGCGGATCGGTAATCGGGGTGTTAATAACTTTAGGATTTATTGTGTTGATAATTTATCTTCTCGCAAAATACATAACTTTTTAGCGATTTATCGCTAAAATACGATGCAGTAGTTACTGATAGCGTGTTTTTAGGGTAAAATATACAAGATACAACACAAATGAATATTAGAAATTTTGCCATTTTTACGTGCAAGGCAAGTAAAAAAGCGGAGTTGCGAAAATGAATATCCGCAACTTCGCCATAATTGCTCATATTGACAACGGTAAGTCTACACTTGCCGATCGAATGCTGGAAAAAACTGGAACGGTAAAAGTTGGATCGGGCAACCAATTGCTCGATACGATGGACCTTGAAAAAGAAAAAGGTATTACTATCAAACTCAATCCAGCCAGAATGAGATATCGCTATAACGGGAGTGATTATCAAATAAATTTAATCGATACTCCGGGACACGTCGATTTCGGCTACGAAGTTTCGCGCTCACTTAACGCTGTCGAGGGCGTAGTACTACTGGTCGACGCGAGTCAGGGTGTTCAGGCGCAAACTCTTACTAACTTGGCGATCGCCCAGCAACTTAATTTAGCGATAATCCCAGTTGTAAACAAAATCGATTTACCGACCGCCGAACCAGAATCAACGGCCGAAGAATTAATGAAACTGACCGGCTGCGCATACGAAGACATATGTTTTATTTCTGGTAAAACAGGCGAGGGCGTAGAAGATTTACTTGAAAAAATTGTTACAAAAATTCCTGCGCCAAACGGCGACGACTCCGAGCCAATTCAGGCGTTAGTCTTCGACTCCTTTTTCGATAAGTACTTGGGCGTAGTCGCCTATATCAAAGTTTTCAACGGCAAAATTAAGCAAAACGACACCCTTACGCTGAAGGCGACAAAGGTCCAATTTGATGTACTACAAACTGGATTTATGCAAATTTCGCGCGTACCGGTAGGGGACTTGGGTGCTGGCGAAATTGGTTACGTCGCTACCGGCCTTAAAAGCGTTCAGGAATGTAGAGTAGGGGACACGATCGTTTTTGAAAATTCCACTCCCCCGCTCCCCGGTTATCAAACTCCAAAACCAATGATATTCGCCTCTTTCTTCCCCGAGCCAGGGATGGAACGCGAACTTACCGCTTCGCTAGATAAATTAAAACTTAACGACGCATCGTTAGTTTTTGAGCCGGTTCACTCGCAAGCGCTAGGGCCCGGTTATAACGTTGGTTTTCTTGGACTGCTCCACTTAGAGATTATAAAAGAACGATTACTACGCGAGTTCGATATGAATGTTTTAGTGACAACGCCGACAGTTGCCTTTAAACAAGTTAACGGCGTCTGGCTCGAGCCGTGGGTTAACTTAGAAATAGTAACGCCCCAAACATATTACGGCGCCGTTACCGATTTAGTTGCAAAAAATCGGGCCGTTTTTGAGAGCGTCGAGTACGTTGGCGAGCGAGTTGTTTGCAAATTTATCGCTCCGCTAACAGAAATTATTATCGATTTTTACGACTCGCTAAAATCTGTAACCAGCGGATTTGCTTCGATGGATTATCAGTTTCTAGATTATCGCGAAGCCGATTTAGTAGCGGTTGATTTATTAATCGCCGGCGAAAAAATGGACGCATTAACGCAGTACATGGTCCGAGAAAAAGCCGATCGTTACGCTCGAAACGTTGTTGTAAAATTAAAAGAGCTAATCCCCCGTCAGAATTTTGAGATTTCTATTCAAGCAGCGATTGGCGGTAAAATTTTAGCTCGCGCTGATATCTCCGCATTTAGAAAAGACGTAACCTCAAAACTTTACGGCGGCGACGTTACTAGAAAAAACAAACTTTTAGACAAGCAGAAAAAAGGTAAAAAACGAATGCGCAATATCGGTAAGCTTGAAGTGCCTTCGGAAGTGTTTGTTGAGCTACTGAAAAAATAAATTAGTTAGCAGCTGATGCGGACGCAGAAGCGCTATCGCCGCTTGCTGAGGCGCTTGCAGAGGCACTGGCCGAAGCGCTACTTGATGTAGAGTAGTAGTAAATTGACTCGTAGTAATAAATAGTCCTGTAACTTTGTCTGGTGCGAGTTTTCGGTGGCGCAGGCCTTTTTACTATTGGACTTTTCTTAATTCCGCCAGTTGGTTCTATGATTTCCGGTTTCTTTGGTGCTGGTTTTTTTACTTCCGGCTTGGTGGTAACTTTTGCGTCGTTATCTTGTTGGCTTTGTTGATCGCGGGCAATTTTTTCTTCTTTCACTTTATTAATATTCCAAATAATCCCTACACCTAGGGCAATGAAAGCGATCACAAGCGCAACTTTAATGATGTTTGGCATGAGCGGGAGACGGGAATCGAACCCGCATCGCCTGCTTGGAAGGCAGGAATTCTACCACTGAACCACTCCCGCAGTTCTTGGTTATAATACCATCAAAATAGCTAAATTTCACTATCTAACCCACATATATTTAGCGTAATTGGCGGTGTAGTTGTTTCCGGACTTTTCAACCTCAACCCCCTCGCTTTTAAGTAGCTCCGCCTGAATTTCGGCGGGGAAATTTATGTTAACAATTGTAATGCGGCCGTTTTTGCCAGTAACGCGGTGCCACGGTAACTCAAAAATTTCAGATTTGTTCCTTAAAATCCGTCCAACCATCAGCGCCGATCGCGGCGAGAGAGCAAGCGCTGCAATTTGTCCGTAAGTGGCAATTTTACCGCGCGGAATTTCTTTAATAATTTTTACGACCCTACTTTCAAAACTTTCAGGAACCATCGAGCTCGATAATTTTTACCTCATCGCCAACATTAATTTTACCGCTCTCCCCCGCTTTAATTTCTAAAACATAATCTACCACTTGACTGGGCGAATAAGTTTTTAATTTCGATGCACTAGTTCCCTTCACTGGCGCAACTAAATTTGGCGTAATCTCAACAACTTTATTGTTACTAATCCAAACGATATCAATATTAAACAACATATCCTTCATCCAAAAACTGGGAATCGTTGGCGGCGAGAACGGGAACAGCATCGCTTGATTTGGCTTGATATTTTTAATACCAGAAAGTCCTTTTAGTTGTTCACTATCGGTCGTGGCAACCTCGGTTTCAAAAGTTACATCGCCGATAATTACTTGGGTTGTGTGTTCGATGTTTTCGGCCCTAAAAACGTTATTACCCGTTTCTTTGGCGATGTTATTTATGCCAATCGAAGCGATAATAAAAAGTAGCGACATAATTACCACAGTTAGAATCAGTTGTTTCATTACGCTGAATATACCTTAATTGAATTGAAGTGTCAGCTGGGCTACAATTACTCTAATGAACGCCGTATCACTATCTTTATTAAGCGTTGCCGCAGTTAGCGTGATTTCCTTAATCGGTGCGCTAACTATTTCAGTCGTCGGCGACAGGGGAACCAAAAGCCCGCTAATAATATTATTTATATCGCTGGCAATCGGTGCGCTAATCGGCGACGTGTTTATTCACTTACTGCCCGAAGCATACGAGTATTTTGGTCAATCAACAGCCACTTATGTATTACTTGGATTTTTCCTTTTCTTTTTGTTGGAGAAAGTGTTGCACTGGCGACATCGTCACAAGCAATCTGACAGCACTAAAATCGAGCCGTACGGTATTATGAATCTTGTTGGCGATGCGATGCATAATTTTATCGACGGCGCCCTAATTGCCGCCTCGTATTTAGTATCTTTACCAGTTGGGCTAGCCACTACAATCGCTGTAATATTACACGAGATTCCGCAAGAATTGGGCGATTACGCCATCTTGCGCGAATCCGGATTTACTAAAAAAGCGGCGCTCGGGCTTAACTTTCTTTCAGCACTTATCGCCTTTCTGGGTGCGGCGATCGTATTAGTATTTCGATTTGATATCGAAGCCCTTTCCCAATACGTTCTAGCTTTCACCGCCGGCGGCTTTGTATATATCGTCTTTATTTTAATTAAAGAATTTGGCGACGAGATAAAGCCCAAAAACGCATTTACCTATCTATTCGGCATCGCCCTAGGCGTAGCTTTAATGTGGTTAATTACGTTTGTGGAATAATTCGTCGGGGTGAGTGGACTCGAACCACCGGCCTCACGCTCCCAAAGCGCGCACTCTAGCCAACTGAGCTACACCCCGTAGCTTAATAATTTTACCTTAAAAGTGCCTGATTATCTATAATTAACCGCGTAATTTGTCGCGATAGGCGCTAACGATAACAATTGCGATTATAATTATTACCGATAATACTGCCCAAAACTTTAGCTGACCCAACTTCGTTTTTTCGTCTTTTTCGATTAAACGTTTAATTATAAATTCGGCGATTATCCCATCAGCAAGAATTAAACCAAGTTTTACTTCCATCCAGAAATTGCCCAAATACTTAATATTGTATTTACTGCCCATTAGGAAACCGGTAATAATCGCTAGCATCGCTCCGATTGCCCCAAGGTGGCGAATTTTAAGATGAAACTTGCTGTCTGTTGGTTGGCCAAATACGATATATGCCGTAATAAACACCACCCCAACCACTAACCCAACGCCGAGAAGGTGGAGGGTTAGGAGGGAGACGGATGTGAACATTATTTTCTAGTTAAAAATTAAATGTATCAAGTAATTTTTTTAATACAACATCGTTTTTTACTTCAGTAACTGTATCGCCAAACCCTGATTCAATTATGTAACCAAAACCACCATTTACAAAAATTGCAGTATAGACTACGCCAAGTAGGCCACTACTGGAAAAGGTTTTTCCAGTAACTCCATCTAGGGTAATGCTGCCGATACTGTTTTTGGGATCAGACCCCTTACTTTTGATAAAATCGTCTAGTGTTACACACGTCTGCTTAGAAGACTGAACA